>JAXFZX010000055.1:0-11433 GCA_034184445.1 Pseudomonadota bacterium
ATAGAATAGAATAGAATAGAATAGAATAGAAGCGAAAGTCTTCTTAACCTATTTCCACACATATACATTCTTATCATCCTTTCGGGTATGTTTCTATCATAATAAGACTATCTTGTCAATCCACTTTCACAATAAATTTTGAGGTAATAACAAAACGACAGAGAAATTTGATATTGTTTCTCGCTGAGTGCGCCACCATAGACTTCCATACAACTCTATGGGTAATGGTTTAGGGAAAGGTCACCCCCTTTTCCCCAAAAAAAAATGCCCCACACAAATGGGGCAAGAAAAGTATTTTATTTTTTCTCTTCCTTAAATTTGTCCAAAACTTTTTCCGTTATGTCCAAGCCACCAGATACGACGGCCGTCTTTGCAAAGACAATTGTGCAGCCACTTTCTTTTGCAACCCGAGTCACAATATCGGTAATTTCTTGATCTAACTCGGCGGTTTTTACAGCATACTCTTTTTGAATTTCTTCTTTTTTCTGGCGCGCTACAACCTGTGTTTGTTGAATCATTTTAGCCTTTTTGGCTTTATCTTTTTCGGAATCAATCTGTTTTTGCGCCGAATCAATCCATTGAGACAGTTCCCCAACCTTTAAAGCATTTTCCCGTTGAACAAAAGATAATTTCGGATACGCTAATACAACCCGATTCACATTTACAACCGCAATCTTAGGTGCACAGGGCTTGCAACATAACCCAATGACTGCACCAATCAATAAAATTCCAATTCCAATAGCATACTGTTTCTTCATATTATTCTCCTTTCATATCAATGAATGACTTATACAAGCACACTTTTTCCCAAAAGTCAAGCAGTTTATTGACATTACATTCATATACGCTTACAATAAAAACAGCTTATTCCCGTGCGCGATTCGGACGCATTTTTGACAAACGTTCCTTTAAATAGCGAAACAACCGTTTAGAAACGCGCGGATAACGCATTGCAAATTCTACATCAGAGGCATTTTGTTCCAAAAATTTTTTCCCGATATGCAAAGAGGTCTGGTATAGATGTGTTGGTGTATTATAATCACTTGATATGGCTTTTTCCAATAATATCAATACACGATAGGATTTTTTTCGGGCACTTAAATCATTTCGGCGAGCCAAAAGGGTTGAAGAAACTTCTTCTTGGCACTTTATCAATGCACGATTTCGGGATGCTAATCCCTCCCTTAAAAAGGCAATTACAAGAATATCTTTGATCTCATTGTTCTTAGGGAAGAGATGCATTGGCTACCTATAGCATTAATAATCGTTTTTTGATCCGATCTATCCCCAAAATTTGCATAATCTGGTATAGATCCGGCGTTTTATCCCGCCCCGTCACCAACACACGCAACACCTTGGCTACATCGGATACATTCCCCTTGAAGGCCGTGGGATTTTCCTTATACGCCTTCATATCGGTCGCAAAACCATGCTTTTCAGCAATCGCTTTAATATGTGAAAACCATGTATCCTTATCATCCGTTTCGTTATAAAGTGCTATAAATTCATTTGCAATCGCCCGCACATCGGATTCAGATATCGGGCTTAAAAGAGCCGAATTTGGCCGATATAAGTCATCAAAAAAGTAAGAAATATCACTTTCCACATCTTCCCACTTTGTCAGGTCTTTACGCGATTTTTTACCGATATTGCGCTCAATATTCAAAATTTTCGTCACATAATCGCGATTATTTTCCAAGCGTTCGGCAAAGGTGGGATTATAGTCATGCGCCCACTTTAAAACCGCATCAAAAACCTGATCGGCAGACATATTGGCAATCACATCTTTGGAAATGCTGTTCAATTTTACAAAGTCAAATAATGCCCCCGCCGCATTGGACACTTTATTAAAATTCACCGGAAATTCAAAAGCATTCTTATCGGGATTATTACGCCGCCAATCCTCAAAACTGGCGTTAATCAGGTTCAAAAGGTATTCCACTAACGCTGTTTCGGGATAGCCTTTTTCCCAGAAATAGACAATGCTGGCCTCGGGATCATGGCGTTTGGATAGTTTCCGCTTTTTCCCGTCATCCAATTTTTGAAGCGGGGCTACATGCCCGTATTTTGGTGCTTTCCAACCTAATGCTACAAACAGTTGAATATGAAGCGATATTGATGATACCCATTCATCCGCCCGAAAGACATGAGTTGTGCCCATAAAGTGATCATCAATAGCATGGGCAAAATGATAGGTTGGCAAACCGTCCCCTTTCATAATGATCACATCAATATCGTTTTCGGGCAAAGCCAACTCCCCTTTAATCAGGTCTTTTACAATCATACGCTTATTATTATCGCCCATGGACTTAAATCGAATCACAAAAGGTTTACCCGCCTTTAGATTCGCCAAAATTTCATCATCCGACAAATTCCGACATTTGGCATATTTCCCGTAATAGCCGGGTCGGACACCCGTTTTTTCCTGAATTTTACGCATAATATCCAAATCTTCCGCCGCACAAAAGCAGGGATAAGCCAGCCCTTTTTCCAATAAATCCTTAATATAGGCCTGATAAATCTCTTTGCGCTGACTTTGCGTATAAGGGGCATAGGGGCCATAGTCATGACCATCTTTGTCCACACCCTCATCCGCATAGATTCCATACCGTCCCAAGGAATTGCAGATTAATTCCATAGCCCCTTCTTTAATCCGCTTTTGATCAGTATCTTCGACACGCAAATAAAATATACCGTTGCTTTGATGAGCAATTCGTTCATTTAACAAGCCGGTGTAAATACCACCAATATGCATATCGCCCGTCGGGCTGGGTGCAACACGGGTCACTTTTGCCCCTTCCGCCAATTGCCGCGGGGGATATTTGGCTTCAATTTCCGCCGGTGTAGGTAAGGGATTGGGAAAAATCAAATTGATAATTTCGGGTGTCATAATGCTTCCTTTCTTTTTTGAAAACACTATAACATAAAACGGATAAAAAAGCAAAAAGAAAAATTTAATTCTTGTCCTATTGCAACATCTTTTTTAATTCTTCATCCTTTATTATGGAACTTCTCTTTGCAACAACATTTTTATCTCCGCCGTAACTTAATAATAATTTTAACATATCTATATGCCCTTCCAAAAGCGCTGCCTTTACTGGTGTGTTGGCCACATCATTTATTGATTCCAAATTGGGATTTGCACCATGTTCCAACAAATCTTTTGCAATATCCCGGAAATTATATTTGGCCACATAGTGCAAAGCCGCCCGCCCAAACCGATTTTGAATATTCGGATCAGCACCATTTTCTAGCAGGTAATGAACAACCTGTTCATGCCCATTTGCTGCCGCAATCATAACAGGCGTCCAACCTTGACACGAAACCTCGCAAATATAATTGACATCAGCACCTGCTTTAACCAATTTTTCCACTTCATTTAAATCCCCCACATCCGCCGCTTGATACAGCGGATCCTGCTCGATCCTCTCTTGCTCAGAAGATAAAATATCTTGATATTTTTCAATTGCTTGTGGTATAATTTTAATTATCATTTGTATTGTTTCAGTTGCCTTTTGCTTATCCTTGGGTTGCAGGGGATGCTTTTCCCCTTTACGAATATCAAAACCCGACACTACTTCCTTATTTTTCAAAACAAATTCCGAAACAACATTTCCCATTTTATCCGTCACTTCCATTGACCCATCTGATACTAATCCATTTTGATACGGCACAAAAAAATCATAAGTTGGCATTACCTTCAAAGCGATAATTCCGTTAACCTCTTCTCCCATATTATCATAAATGATATCTTCATAAACCGCCAATTCCGCTATATCATAATACCGTTCATTTGCAAAAACAAAAGTTGAAATGAATAAAGTAAAAACGAAAACTATTTTCTTTAACATAAAACCCTCCATAAAAGTTTCATATGATTCTATACCATACAGAATTATCTTTCGCAAGAATTATTTTTTTCTTGATTTTCAAAATTTCTATAGCTAAAATGGGCTTATGTCAGATTTATTTAACACACCTGTTGTCAAGTCCGATTATTCGGCCAAAGACATTGAAGTTTTGGAAGGACTTGAGCCCGTCCGCAAACGCCCCGGTATGTATATCGGCGGTATTGATGAGCGTGCCTATCACCACCTGGTCGCCGAAATTATTGATAATGCCATGGATGAAGCCGTTGCGGGCTATGCCACCAACATTGAAGTGACATTATCCGCCAACGGATATGTGACGGTGAAGGATAACGGACGCGGTATTCCCGTGGATCCGCACCCTAAATATCCCGATAAATCGGCATTAGAGGTCATTACAACCACCCTCCATTCGGGCGGCAAATTTGGCGGTGGAGCCTATGCTGTTTCGGGGGGATTACACGGGGTCGGTCTTTCGGCTGTGAACGCCCTTTCTAGCCACATGATTATTGAGGTTGCCAAAGATAAGCAACTTTATCGTCAGGAATATCGTCAAGGCAAACCCGTGACGGATGTTGTCTGCCTTGGCCCCGTCAGTAATCGGCGCGGAACCAGTGTCGCCTTTTTGCCCGACACCGAAATTTTTGGCGAAAGCATTCATTTTAAACCCTCTACCCTCTTTCGCATGGCCAGAACAAAGGCCTTTCTCTTTCGCGGGGTGGAAATTCGGTGGAATTGTGACCCTGTCTTAATCGGGCCCGAGGATAAAACGCCCGCCGAACAAGTTTTAAAATTTCCAAACGGCATAGCCGACTTTTTGGATTTCCTGATGCAAGGTCGCACCGCCGTCACCCCAAAACCTTTTACCGGTCGGATGGAATTTCCGGATAATATGGGTGCGGTGGAATGGGCAATTGCTTGGCCGAACGATTTTAAGGACGGTTTTTCCTACACCTATTGCAATACGGTTATTACCCCCTTAGGCGGCACGCATGAAACGGGGCTCAGGGCAGGACTTACAAAATCCCTACGCACCTTTGCGGAAATGGTCGGCAATAAGAAAGCCGGCGAAATTACCGCTGACGATATTTTGGATACGGCGGGCGTGATGCTGTCGGTCTTTATTAAGGATCCACAATTTCAAGGACAAACAAAAGAAAAACTGGTGACCCAAAGTGCCACGCGCCTTGTTGAAAACGCCATAAAAGATCCGTTTGACCATTGGCTCAGCCGTGATATTAAATCGGCACAAGCGTTGCTTGATTTTATTATGGAGCGCATTGAGGATCGCAAACGCAAAAAGAAAACCATTGAAACCGCGCGTGCCAGTGCCACCAAAAAGTTGCGTCTGCCGGGGAAATTAGCCGATTGCTCGCATAATAAAACCGAAGGCACAGAGTTATTTTTGGTTGAAGGGGATTCGGCCGGCGGATCCGCCAAACAGGCGCGGCGGCGCGAAACACAGGCAATTTTGCCTTTACGCGGAAAAATCCTAAATGTCATCAGTGCTTCACGCGATAAAATTTTGGCCAACGAAGAAATCCACGATATGATAGAGGCTTTGGGTTGCGGTAATCGCGATAAGTATGATGAAAATAAACTTCGCTATGAAAAAGTCATCGTTATGACAGATGCCGATGTGGACGGCGCACATATCACTTCATTGCTGATGTCATTCTTTTATCAGGAAATGCCAGGGCTTATTGAGCATGGACATCTGTATTTGGCGCTGCCGCCACTATATCGCCTGACGCAAGGGGGAAAATCGGTTTATGCTGCGGATGATGCGGAAAAAGAACTTCTTTTAAAAACGGTCTTTAAAAACGCCAAGAATGTGGAGGTTTCTCGTTTTAAAGGCCTTGGCGAAATGCCGCCGCAACAGTTAAAAGAAACCACCATGGATCCGGATAAGCGGACTCTGTTAAGGGTTGTGCTGCCCAGTAAAAATTCAACCTCCGAGGAAACACAGGAAGAAGCGGCCTATACCGCCGATATTGTGGAACGCCTGATGGGAAATAAGCCTGAATACCGTTTCCAATTTATTCAAGAACACGCAAAATTTGTGGAAAATCTTGATGTTTGAACCTCATAAAATCATTACAATTTCAGGTATGCTCGGTAGCGGTAAATCCACCGTAGCAAGGCTTCTTGCCGAACGCCTTGGGTGGGATTATTATTCCACCGGAAATGCGCAGCGCGAAATTGCTTTAAAACGCGGTATGACGACATTGGAGTTGAACCGTTTGGCAGATACGGATCCTACTATTGACAAAGAAATTGATGGTGTCTTTAAAAACTTTAATGAGGATATTCGCCAAAATCTGGTGATTGATTCGCGCCTTGCTTTTTTCTTTGTGCCAAATTCCATTAAAATAAAGTTAAATGTAGATGTGGCGGTCGCCGGAAAACGCATTTTTGAGGACACCACTCGCACGGGTGAGAAAAAATATGCTTCGGTGCAAGAATCAATTGACGCATTAAAGGCGCGCCGAAAGTCCGAGGTTGAACGTTTTAAACGCATTTATCATGTGGATATAGATAATGATGAAAATTTTGACTATGTGATTGATTCCACCCATCATACCCCCGATGAAATTGTGGACTTGATTATTAAGAAATTTAAGTTAGATAAATGCGGTCGCAAATAAGATAATCATAATCACGGGTGCGATATAGCGCAAAACCAGCCTTAAATAAGTTTTAAACAACTTGGATTGATGTCCGGATCCCTGTCCCAAGTGGGCAATAATAACTTTCGGCACTTTCCACCCCATGAACAGGCAACACACAAAAATCATTAACGGCATGGTATAGGCACCCGTCATGCGATCAAACAAAGAAAACAAGTCCACCCGCCCCAATAGTTCTGTTTTTTTGGTAAAAGATGCCAATACCAACATGACCCCTACAGCACTACTTCCTGTTGTAATTAATGTAGCTTTGGTCCGCCCAACAGAAAGTTTATCCATGATCAAATTAACCGAGGATTCATAAATTGAGATTAAAGATGTCAATGCCGCCAAAAACAGCAGCAAGAAAAACAAAAACATCAAAAAAGTGCCCCCAATCATTTTGGAAAAGATAAGGGGAAGACTGATAAAACTGAGGCTTGGCCCCTGCCCCGGTTCAAGTCCGAAAGCAAATACTGCCGGTAAAACAATCATACCGGACAAAAAGGCCACCAATGTATCCAGCCCCACAATCCAACGCGCGGAACTTTTAATATCCGTATTTTTCGGCAAATACGATCCATACACAAATGCCACCCCCATGCCAAGAGATAACGAATAAATAGCCTGACCAAAGGCGGTCAACAACAAATCACAAAATAAATCCGGCCTGAACCCCAACGATGTAAATCCGATTCGTTCCCAATTCGGTTTTAAAAAGAATAAAATGCCTTTTCCTGAATCAGGCAAAAAAATCATCCACACAACCATAAATAAAAGTAAAACAAACAAAAACGGCATCAGATAGAGGGACACACGTTCTATCCCTTTTTTGACACCCTTTATGATAATCATCGCCGTTATCAGAATACAGGCTATCCCCCAAAACAGTTGTCTTCCGAATGAGGAACTAAGACCTTCAAACAAAGCCGCATCAATCTGCCTATTTCCGATTCCCAGTAAAAGTGCCCCACCCGATATAACATAGGAAAGCGTCCAACCGATAACAATCACATAAACCGCCGAAACAAGCCATGCATTCATAAATCCAAGCCAACCGCCCAGCCATCCCCAAATTGGAGAAACTGCTATACCCTCTCGGTTTGCGGCCACCTTAAAACCATCCACTAAATTTGTTTGAGAAAGTCGCCCAAAAGATAGTTTCGCAACCAGCATAAAATACCCCAACGCCACCACACAAATCAGATAGGTAATTAAAAAGACCCCGCCGCCATATTCCCCGGCCAAATATGGGAAACGCCAGATGTTACCAAGACCTATTGCCGAGCCTGCCGTTGCCAAAATAAACCCGATTTGAGAACCCCACTTTGCCCGCATTTTAATCTCCTTATAAATTCTCTTTTAAAAAAGTTAAGACCTCGCCCATGTTTTGAACCCATTTATGATAGGGAAAGGAAACCTTATCCCCCCCCGCACGCATAAACAGGGCATAAGCCCCCATCGTTTTGGCAAACATCATATCCGATTCCCCGTCACCAATCATTAAAATATGCTTTGGCCAAGGCTTCCCCAGTACAATGTTCGCAAACTCAACCGTCGGTTTTGCAACCGATACACCGCGCCCGCCAACGATTTTATCAAAGAAGCCCTCTATTCCAAAGTGACGCACTTCATCATCCAAAATTTCCTGATTTTTATTACTGGCAATCACTTGCGGAATTCCTTTTTTTTGAACAAATGACAATGCATTGGGAACCTCAGGGAAAAGACGAACACACCCCTTGGCATGCCCGACATAAAAGCCCAAATACTCATCTATAATTTTTCCGGTAGCCTTGGGATAGTTTTTAAGCCAATACTCCCCCCGCCGCGATCCGATAACATTCACAACATCGGCCTCGGTCGGCTTGGGAAGACCGTGTTTTTTGGCCATATCATTTAATGCCAACTCTGCCGCCTGCCGACTATCCAACAGGGTATTATCCCAATCCCAAACAATAATATCAAACTTCATCTGGTGTGCACCCGTAATTTTTGTTGTGTTTCGCGGGCTTTTTCGCGTAAGACGCGTTGCAATTCAGTTTCACGTTGCAACCGATTTTGATCGCGTATAATCTGGCGATTGCGTTGCATATCAAGAGCGCGTTGCCGTCCCAATTCCAATTGGTTCTTACGATCATATTCATAAACCAAAGCCCGAACATTTTTAAGTAAATCATTATCTTGTGGCTGTTTCTTAAAGTTTTCCAAGAATGATTCGATTTGATTTTTATTTTGTAGGATATTTTTTATCATTTCTTTTTCAGATTTATCCATCACCAAAAACAGATTCATCAATAAGGTTTTTGTTTGCCGCGACAAAAGGGGCATACCTTCGGCATCAAGCATATCTTTAAACCCTTGGGCTTCGGGGGAGCCATATTTATCTTTAACATCCTGACGCGCTTTTAAAATTTTATCGGCAAATACATCCGGATTTTCATGATCCGATATTTCCAACACAATTTGCACACCGCTTTTGGAAACAAGATCCACAAACATTTTTTGAAATCCGTGGTTTAATTTTAAAAAGGCACGTTTTGTCTCCTCTATCCGATAATGATCCACGGTATAGGCATCAATAAAGGCAAGCCCATCTTCCACAATGTTTTGCGAAACGCCCCTACATGCGAAATACCGGCGTGGATTTTGGTGTAAATCGGCCCCCAAAAAAGTATCGTATTTATTGCAATATATCGGTATCGTTTGCGGTATAAATGAACGACTGACCAAAAAAGGGCAATTTTTCGGACACTCCAACATATCGGACGACAGCATTTGTTGGTTCATGATCATGCCCGTTTTTATACCGCATTTTCATTTGAAAATCAAGGGAAAGTTTGGGGATACTCAAAAGCCTTACTCTCGTTTGGAATTCTGACATATTAGCCTTTATAAAAAATAATGTTTTTCACCGAAAAAGATAAAATTTTAACCTATCTGGCCTTATGGCGACGAGAGGATAGAATAGAATCTAATGGTTTAACCTTTCCCCTTGATGCAAGGGATAACGGCTGCATTTCGGATGTATGAGAAAGTATATTCGTCATAATCGGAATATGTATTTGGAAAGAATTGATTTTTTCTGTATTCTTATGCCTAGATAATGAAGAACACAGATAATCTGAGTGTGCCAAAACCTCTTTTTGTAAATGCAGGCATTCATCCCATGTTAATCCGTATTTATCCATATAATATTTCATTAAATCACACTGCTTCCGTTTTGAATATGTGCCGGATGTAGCTTGTTCCACTATTTTAGGATCCTTATAAAATTGATGCCACTGAGCATTACTGTCTGTTAGGGTTCTTGTAAAAAAGGTCTTACGGGTTTCGGATAAAACTTTGCTAACAGACCAATCGGGATGATTTTTTTGAAGTTCTGATTTTGTTTTAGCAACAAACCGCCGACTGGGATCAAAAGTGTATGTCACCAACTTAAAGAACTCAGTCACCGGATGAAGAAGTATCCGTTTGGGAGAAAATGATGATCTTTGTTCTATTTCAAACAGATCACCGTCAGATTGAGCATCGGCCTCAGCCACCATAACAGTAAAGAATTTATCTTGCGGTAAAAGAGCATGTCCACCGGTCGCTTGATTTAAAAATTGATCCCAATGAGTCAGTTCATGAAATAAAATTTTGGAATAATTTTTTTGTCTATGGGGTAAGAAATCAGCACTTTGTTTTTTAATCACAATTTCAGATTTCTCATCGGAAAAATATCCCCGCGCTGTCAACATTGAATTAGTTTTAAGGGCTACCTTTTTACCGTCAAAATGCATTCCCAAAGAACACAGTAAGCGCGTTCCTAAATCAGTGCTGGCTATATCAAAAAGAATATTGCAAAAAAAGCTTTTATCCCGTCGTTCAATAGAAAAAAGTTTTTCTATTAACTTTTTCAGGTCTTTTCGCGACATTTTTACAGACATTAACCCCCCTATACCCAACAGTATAGCATTATTTCCAATAGATGTCAAACCGTTATTATTTAATCGGAGCAACAACCAAAGTCATTTGGCGACCATCCAATTTCGGTTCTTGCTCAACCTTTGCCACATCGGTCAAATCGGTTTTAGCACGTGTCAATACCGCGGCCCCCAAATCAACATAAGACATCTCACGCCCCCGAAAACGCAAATTAAATTTAACTTTGTTTCCCTCTTCCAAAAAACGACGGGCTGCACGCATCTTTACCCCATAATCGTTATCACCAATGTTTGGGGTCAGCTTGATTTCTTTAATTTCAATAACCTTTTGTTTTTTCTTTGCCTCGGAACGACGTTTTTGCAATTCATAACGATATTTACCGGCCTCTAAAATTTTACACACCGGAATGGGACCGGGAGCAATCTCTATTAAATCAAGGCCTTGATCGGCAGCCTTGCGAATTGCTTCACGCGTTGAAATAATGCCAAAATTATCACCATTCGCTAAAATCAGCCGAACCTGTGATGTTGTAATTTGTCCGTTCACCCTAAAATCACTTTTATCCTGTGACGAAGACGGATCTTGAAAATTCGGTTTAATGAAATCCTCCATATAAAAAAAATTAAAAACATTTTTATTTTACACATTTTTTGATGACAATCAAGTTTTTTTTTGCTAAAATCCCAATTATGCGATACTTTTTATCTGTTTTATTATTTATTTTTTCGTTTTCATCCGAAGTTTTGGCTCAATCGGAATGGGAAAATTTTAGAATATCATTCAACAAAGCTTTAACGGAGGGTAGCAGTGGCCGTTCAGAAGCAATTGAAATGCCATTTGGAACAATCAGTCTAGTTTCCTGTCGCACGGGCATTAAAAACCTATCAGGATTGGCTGTTGGGGTTGATGTTCAATTAAAGTCAGGATGGATACTTACAGATATTGATTTAAAACCTTCATCAGAA
>JAXFZX010000056.1:0-3412 GCA_034184445.1 Pseudomonadota bacterium
GTGGAAATCACAAAATAAAGTGCGGATTGTATATGCACCGCACCATTCATTTCGGCACTCTATATTGAAATGGGCCACTTATGAATGGAGCGGAGCGCACCTCATCCAATTAGCAAAGGATCACCAGGATACAACCGAGTGGATCTTTAAACCACATCCTCGGTTTTATATAACCTTAGTGGAAGAATTTGGTCAAGAATTTGCGGATTCCGTTTTTGAACAGTGGACGCAAGTATCCCGCTTATATGATCAAGGGGATTATTTTGACTTGTTTAAAACGGCCGATCTAATGATTTCCGATTGTGGCAGTTTTCAAATTGAATGGTTGCCGACGCATAAACCCTATATACACTTAGTGTCCAATTATCCGGATGCCGAACCTGATGGTCAGTTAAAAAAGCATTTCTCATCGGGATATTATCTGGCGCATTCCATAAAAGAATTGGACGATTATTTCCAACAGTTGGTTGTGTTAAAGCAAGATCCCAAAAGAGAAAAACGAGAAGAATTGATACGTGAAATCCCCTTAAATGCCAGTGAAGTGGTTTTTTCCTATGTTAAGCAACTGATTGCACCGACCCCATAAGGGCAATACATACCCTTTTGTCATCGGTTTAAAGGAAAGGCATTTTGAATTTTTTACAAAAACTTAACGACCGGCGGGGTAGTTATGATTCATAAACAGATTGGATGATGTGGCTTTTATCCCCAAAGCTTTGGCGACATCGGGATACCCATGCGATTGTGCTAAATCAGCGGCCGTATCACCGTTCACATTTTTCTTTGAAGCCAAAAACATAGAACCATTTTTTAATAATTCAGAACAAATATCTTGAAAGCCACCGCGCGCTGCCATATGTAATGCTGTCATGCCATCTTTATTTGTTGCATTAACATTAGCGTATAGTTCATGTATCAAGCGCTTAACAATTGCCGTTTTCCCCCGAGATGCCATGTGCATCAGAAGGGTATTATCATTAGAATCCTTCCAATCACTCTTAGCCGATGACAATGTTTTTGCAAACAAATCCATCGTTTCGCGTTCGGTCATTTTTGGATTTAAATCAAGTGTATCCAAAAAAGAAGCCCACGGAGATTTGTCATTTGTAGTGTGGGGACGCGTTGTCCCATGGGATGCTTGGGATAATTGGGTTAAAAGATTGCTTTCTGTCATGGCTACCTCCTTAAACAACGGTATAACCCATTATACCATAATTTTTTAATTGTGTCAAATTGTTATCGGATAATCCTATTTGCCAGTACATTTTTGAATACGGTTGTCCCAATCGCCACCGCATTTTTCACATCCGGCCCGATTGGTTAAAGTGCCTAAATTTATTGGACATTTTCGGCACCAGGACCCAAACAAATACCGATTGGAACAATGAATGCATTCTTCGGGATGACCTTCCACAGAAATGGCTTCATCCTCGGCACGACAGGATTGACATACGCCTTGGGCGTTGATGATTTCACTACCAGAACAATCGGGTTTAATGCGACAAACATCGCCCACAAAGGACCATTGCCGATTGGGGCATTTTTCACATTCTTCTCGTCGCGTATCAGGCACGGGTGTGGGGTCAAAACAATCCCGACAAGATCCCGTTCTGTCCGCAAAGAAATCTAAGGGGCAATATTGCAACATACAGTGAGGTATAATTTGATTGCCCTGTTGTTGTAAGAAAATAGACCGATTGGGACAAATGGCGCAAATGTCGGTTTGTAAGACGGGAAAACTGCCTAAATCGGTGCAAGAATGGCAAGTGCCAAAGGCATCTCGGAACTGACCCGTTGCACAAGGCGCAAAACAATACCCGTTTAATGCTAGACGCTCTGGGCACTTTTGGCATTCTAAGTCGTTGGCTATCACGGGGATGGCATTTGCGTCCGAACAATCAATACATTGTCCATCTCTATCGCGAAAAGTATGTGGCGGACAGGGAATTTGGCACTTTCCGTTTTCATAAACGCGATTGGGACATTGAGCACAAGCCTCAGCCGAAATATCCGAAATAGAATAGGGTGATGTACAATTAAAACAAGACCTTTGCGAATCGGGAGCAAAACCGTTGGGACAATTTTTTAACACACATCCGAAAGGAGAGGATTCCCGTTGGGGACAATTTTGCTGACAATTTTCGCTATTTGGTAAATCAATATGTTTTGGCTCATCGCAAGGAATGCATTGATTGTCGGTATTTAATACCGTTCCCGAGGGGCAGGGGGCTATGCACCACCCATTTTGATACGACCGATTAGGACACTTGGCACACTCTGATGCCGATGTTTGATACCCGCCACCAGAGGTACAGGAAATACAATCCCCCGTGCGGGCGGTAAATTCACCTTGGGTGCATAGGGGTAGCATGCACAGATTATCTGCTCCAAAATCCGTTCTGTTGGGACATAAAGTGTGGCACAGTTCCAAATCTGGTGGATCTCCAATTCCCCAAACCTGCTTATCATAGCAATCCGTGCAAGTGCCGTCTGCTAGGCGAATTGGCTTTTCCTTAGGACAACATTGATTGCGTCCCCAACAACAAGAATCTCCCTCTGTGAAGGCACAACACATTGACTGTGTTGTGTTTGATTCAGAACAACAAACACTGCGCCCCTTTAATGTCTGAGCGCATTTCTCACCCGCCCGACAACCGGAAATACATCGGCCTGTCCGACAGGTTTCACATCCCAAACAATCCAAATCGGTCCGACAATGGCTTTGGCGGGGTTTGATGGCGTTGGATATGTTTTCGTTTAAGTCACGACTAAATTCAAAAGACATTTGGTTGCTGCTACTGCAAAGAAAAAGTTGCGGTGTGCTCAAACGACCATTGATATAAATAGATGTCGGTAAGCTCCATCCGCGAGACATAATCCCTCGGCAAACCGAACGTGGCACATTAGATACCGTAATTTCAAAAAAGGAATTATCAATAGAAGCAACTGAAATGGGATACCCACGATCTGTTGTGGCACTCCCATCACCAGATTTGATGGTTTGACCGCTAATCAATTGAGATGAAGCCGATATCGCGCGTGAGGTAATCTCTTTAATTGTGGATTCAACAATGGAATCACCAAACAAAGCTCCTAAAAAATACTTTAAAGCAATGGCTAATACAAACAAAACAGTTGCAACTGCCCCGATTGATTTAATAATGCCCCATAGTGATTTTCCACTTTCATCTGATTCGTTTGTCATTTCAAAATTTCCTTTCTGTGGTGGTTATCATAGCGGTTCCTTTTTGAAAGTGCAAGTTTTTTTATAAAAATCAAGCACAGAATCAAATAGATGTCATATTTTATAAAAAAAACTTAAAAAAGTGCTTGACAAAGGGAAGAAAATGGTATAGAATGCGTTTCGCTGTCGCCGGAAGGGGAGCTAGAAGGGGACAGTAGAGATGTTAGA
>JAXFZX010000057.1:0-3744 GCA_034184445.1 Pseudomonadota bacterium
CCTGTAAAATGGGGGCGTGACCTGTATCCGGAACTGTTTTGCGGGGGGGAATGGCGGGTTTATTTTCCTCTTGACGGATTTTTCTACCCTTTAACAGGGCCTGAATTTCATCGCCGGATAGTGTTTCATAGTCCACCAGTCCCTTGGCCAAAATATCCAATTCCGATTTATATTTTTTCAAGATTTCTTTGGTTGTGTGATAGGCATTTTCAATAATTTTTTGAATTTCCTTATCTACGCGCAAGGCCGTTTCATCTGCCATATTTTTGCGTTTGGAAATATCATAGCCTAAAAAGACTTCACCTTGGGGCTCTTCATATGCAATTGGACCCAAAGTATCACTAAATCCCCACTCAGTCACCATTTTACGGGCAATGGTGGTGGCAACCTGAATATCATTGCTGGCACCGGTGGATACCCGATCTTTACCTAAAATCATTTCTTCGGCAACGCGTCCGGCAAATAGAATGCTGAGCCGTGAGGTTAAGTAAAGTTTACTTTGCGAGTATTTATCCTTTTCCGGCAGTTGCATCGTGACACCTAGTGCCCGGCCACGGGGGATAATCGTCACCTTGTGAAGCGGATCCGATTCGGGTAAATGTAAAGATACAATGGCGTGTCCTGCCTCGTGATAGGCCGTCATGCGCTTTTCTTCATCATCCATAACCATGGATTTACGCTCTGACCCCATCATGACTTTGTCTTTGGCATCTTCTAAATCTTTCATCGTCACCATGGTTTTATTGCGCCGCGCCGCCATTAAGGCACCTTCATTAATCAAGTTTGCCAAATCAGCACCGGAAAAGCCGGGGGTGCCACGGGCAATCACATCTAATTTGACATCGGGGGCAAGAGGCACCTTTTTGACATGGACTTTTAAAATCTGTTCCCTACCACGGATGTCGGGATTTGATACCACAATTTGCCGGTCAAAACGTCCGGGACGAAGCAGGGCTGGGTCCAACACATCCGGTCGGTTTGTTGCAGCCAAGATGATGATACCACTGTTTTCTTCAAAACCGTCCATTTCTACCAAAAGCTGATTAAGAGTTTGTTCGCGTTCATCATTTCCGCCCCCAAGACCGGCACCACGATGCCGGCCAACTGCATCAATTTCGTCCACAAAAACGATACAGGGAGCTGCTTTTTTGGCCTGTTCAAACATGTCGCGTACGCGAGAAGCACCAACGCCCACAAACATTTCCACAAAATCGGAGCCCGATATGGAAAAAAACGGCACATCGGCTTCGCCGGCAATGGCTTTTGCCAATAATGTTTTTCCTGTCCCCGGCGGGCCGACCAGCAAAGCCCCTTTGGGAATTTTACCGCCCAGGCGTTGGAATTTAGTGGGAGCCTTTAAAAAATCCACAATTTCTTGTAATTCTTGTTTGGCTTCTTCAATGCCGGCCACATCAGCAAAGGTCACCTTATCCTTACCGGTCATTAAGCGGGCTTTGGACTTTCCAAAGCTTAATGCCTTGCCGTTGCTGGCCATCATTTGACGCATCATAATGAACCAAAAAGCCAAGATCAGAATCATAGGACTGAATGATATTAAGATATCTGTCCACGAATCACCTTCTTTGGGAACGGGGACGGCTTTAATTTCAACGGCATGCTTTTGCAAAAGGGGAACAAAACCGGAATCTTCGGGAGCAAAACTGGTAAATCTTTTACCGTCTTTCATCTCACCGCTTAAAGCATGGCCTTGAATTTGGATGGATTTAACATCTCCTTTTTCAATATGGGATATTAAATTGGTATAAGTCATCTCAGGCGATTCCAATGAAATCGTGTTTTGGGATACAATATTAGAAATACCAACCAAAAACAAAAATAAAAAGACCCAAAAAAGCAGACTTTTAAAGATATTATTTTTCATGTTTATTTTTTCCCCTTAAACAGTATTAAGATAATCTCGGATGACTTCCTTTTATAATCAAGAGCAAATTTTTTTTCAAGTTCTTTTTTTGTCCCTGTCATAAAATGAAGTGAAAAAGGCTCATTTGATACAACATGGGGCAGACCACGACGTATCAAATAGGGTAAATCTGAGTTTTGGTTTCCCGCTTGAATTTGAATGGAACAGGATGATAAAACACAAAAATCATTCCAATCGGTTATTTGATTCGGATGAATAATGATAGGTTTAGAAAGTCTCCTTAATTCACGAGCGATAAATAATAGTCCCGATTGTCGCACCAAGACACATCCTCCCAATGTTGCTGATTTGGGATAATTGTCAATCCATTGCTCTGTTGATTCAAATGAAACGGGTGTTTTTTGGGGATTTAGAACGCTGAATATTTTACTGATGACCCGCAATTTAATCTCGTCCGGCAGAGTTGAAAAGGCTTGCTCTTGAATAGTAAAAAAGCCCGTAGGCGATAAGTCCGCCAAAGTATCGTAAAACCGATTCGCATAAAAATCTAAGGCTTCTTTGGCGCGGTGTAATCGCCGGCATGAAAGGCCGATTCTATCCGGTGTTAAACCACAATCAGATAAAATTTGTTGCCGATGTCTCCATCGCACGCGTTCATAGGCTTCATCTTCGTTCATGGAATCTTCACACCAATTGATCTTTTGTTTTTTTATATCGGCAACCAAGATATCTTTTTTGAGGGATAAAAATGGTCGGCAGAGATAAATATCATGAAATGGAGTATAGTCAGACATGGCGCTCAGGCCATTTAAACCGCTGCCACGAGCAAGCCTTGTCCAAAAAGTTTCGGCTTGATCTCCGATGTGATGTGCCAAAAACAGATGGCTAATTCCGTTTTTTTTACACCATTTTAAGATTAAATCATATCGTTTTTGACGAGCTTTTTCTTCAACTCGTGTTCGTGGTTTTTCACCCGTCCATAAAAGTGTTGTGTGCGATATTCCCCAGCTTTTTGCCAAATCATGTACATAACGGGCCTCAGTTTCCGATTCGGAACGCAGACCATGATCAACGGTGACGGCCTTTAATACAAGGTCATTTTTTTTCGCATATTTTGATAAATGATAGGATAAGCATAAACTATCCGCACCGCCCGATACAGCCACCCCTATGGTTGTATGGGAAGGAAGGGGGTGTCGTTGAAAAAAGTGTTTTAAAGCGATATCAATTACGGACACGCCAGTTTCTTTGCCTCTTGTTTTGCGCGTTGTTTTAGAGTTTCGTTGGCTTTTGGAAATTGCTCGGGCATTAATTTAAAAAAGCCACAGGCTTCGTCTTTCTCCTTTAAATTCGCCATTGTTAATCCCAATTTTAATAGGTTATCAGGAGCTTTTGTGCTTTTTTCATATTTTGTCAGACCGTCTGAAAATATGCCGGCAGCGACCTGATATTCCCCACGGACGTAATATGTTTCTCCAAGCCAATAATTGGCATTGCCAGCAAGTGATGAATTGGGATAATCCCTTAAAAAAGCGGTAAAGGCACGCTCGGCTTCGGGATACTTTGCTTTAATCAGTAAGTTATAGGCCGCATCATAGGCTTCTTTATCCGTTTTTGGAGAAGGGGGTGGCTGCGGGTTGCTCTGGGAAGGTTTATTTGCTTCTTGAAACCGTAAATCGGTATCGGCCTGCATTTTGAACAGTTGCTCTTTTAATACATCTTGTGCGTGTGTTAATTCTTCAACCTTACGTGTTAAATCCGAAATCGTTTGATTTTGTTCTTCCAGTTGCAGGTAAAGTTCACTTAAATTTGGAGCCCCCCCCTCTGTGGTTAAAGCAGGTGTCGTGGGGGAGGGTTGACTA
>JAXFZX010000058.1:0-4040 GCA_034184445.1 Pseudomonadota bacterium
AAAAAATAACCTCTATCAACACAGAACCGGTAAAAAGCATTCCGATAAGCATCGCCGGAAAACCAGCAATCACAATCAGCATGGCATTTTGAAATACATGACCGTATAAAATACGGCGTTGAGGTAATCCCTTGGCCTTTGCCGTACGACAATAGGCTTTACCTAACTCATCCAAAAATGAATTTTTTGTGAGGAAGGTCAAACTTGCAATTCCACCAATGGCAAAAGAAATAACCGGTAAAAACAAATGGCGTAAATAATCCGTTATCTTACCAAACCAAGGCAAATTATCCCAATTATCCGATACCAATCCGCGTAAGGGAAACCATTGTAAATACCGTCCTCCTGCAAAAAAGATAATCAAAAATAATGCCAATAAAAAAGCCGGTATCGCATAACTGATCGTCAAAGCAAAACTTGTCCACCGATCAAAGGCAGAATTATGCTTTACCGCTTTTTTTATCCCGAGCGGTATGGCAATCAAATATATGAGTAAAGTGCTGAATACACCCAAGGATATAGATACGGGCAACTTTTCCAAAATCAGATCTATCACGTTTTTATCCTGATAAAAACTGGTGCCGAAATCAAACTTTAAATAGTTTTTTACCATCAGCCAAAATCGTTCCAATGGGGGCTTATCAAATCCGAAACGCTTCTCCAATTCCTGACGCAATTCTTCCCGAAGACCTTTCCCCCCACGATAAAGGGAATCATTTCCGGCCGTCATTGTATCCCCCGATCCGCCACCAATCCGTGCCGTGGCGGCAGTCGCCGTGCCATCAATTTTCATCATCATTTGTTCAACGGGACCACCGGGGGCCATTTGCACAATCGCAAAGTTCAATGCAATAATCCCCAAAAGCGTCACCGGTATTAATAAAATCCGCTTTAAAAAATAACCGTATTTCATGCACTTTATTTTGCCCTAATCCGCAAAAAAAAGCAAGATAATTTTAATTTCGTCCGCAATTTTAGATATTTTTTTGAAAAAGACTTGCATTTTGATAAAAAATTTGTTATAGTGTGCGCACCGAACACATATTGGGCTGTCGCCAAGTGGTAAGGCAACGGTTTTTGATACCGTCATTCGGTGGTTCGAATCCAGCCAGCCCAACCAATAAAATAACCCATTGTTTTCAATGGGTTATTTTATTGGTTTGATGGTTCGGTGGACGGAGCAATGTTCGGTCGCGAATGAAATGAGCGGACGCCGCAGGCGGTCCCGAAGGGATAAATCGCCCCGCGATTTACAATCAGCCAGCCCTTTTATAAAAGTCCGTGTGCGAAGGCATAAAAAACGCTAAAATTTTCCCTTACACGGACTAGCTTTGATGAAATTTTCTTTATTTTCAATACCGGAACCTTGGAATACCGCCAAATTATCCCAGAAATTCAACTTTTATTAAGTGACATCAAGCGTCACTTAATAATAACATTCTGCGGGGCCCCTTGTGAGCATACATTGACATCCTTCATTGGTACATTTCCACTCTAAACTAACATCACTAATACAAAAAGGAGTCCAATTCTGATCTGTATGGAATTTTTCTTTTTCTCCAGGCGAACATCCGACTTTTGTGATATTTGTGTCTTTTGAAGCATTATTTATTTCTTCTTGTGTAGCACAATCGGCATTTACAAAACACCCTTTCTTCGTGAGAGCAGGGATTACACCATCATCAAAATGTGAAACAGCTATGAGAGCAGTTTGGTTATAAATGAATAATAAAAGGCCAATTGAAAAAGACCAGAGAAATAATACTGTTCTGCCTTTTACTTTCTGAAAAGACCACAATAATGCGATAACACAAGAAATAATAAACAATAATATCATGCCCGAAAAAATTATTCCATCAAAAAAAGATTTCTCGAAATAATAAGAAAACGGTGATATATATGTGGAAAAACATAAAGCACTACTTGCTATTAAAAACACGAGAACTGAAATAGCAATCAATCGGGTCAACCATTTGACTAAATTTTTCATTATTAAACTCCTTTTTACCTAAAATTCATATTTTTTATAACATGATACTTAAGAAGATGCAACACATTTTTAGTCCGTGCTATGCAAGATGTCCCCAACCAATAAAATAACCCATTGTTTTCAATGGGTTATTTTATTGGTTTGATGGTTCGGTGAACGGACCAATGTTCGGTGAGCGTAGCGAACGACGCCGCAGGTGGTCCCTTTAGGGATAAATCGCCCCGCGATTTACAATCAGCCAGCCTACTTATACGGACCAAAAACACCTAAATTTACCCAAAAATATGAAAATAAAAATAGACGTTTAAAAGAAGAAAAACACACTCAACTATCAGTAAGTTAAGATAAAATCTTTCCTGTCTTTTGATGTAGAAATAAAACAAAGAAAAAACAAGGCAAAAGATGTTATAAAAAATATGGTATATATTCCTGCACCTTTAAAAGTGTGTATTATGCGATGCCAAGGAGTATAAGATTTTGGAATATTTTCACCATTTGCCCCCAAAAATAGAAAGAGGAGAAAAGTACTAAAGATACCATATAACAGGAAAATAGGTTTTAATATCGATTTAGAGGTATTTTTTTTCATATTTTTCCTACCTTTCGTCTACTTTATAACACGGTGTTTAAAAAAAAGCAACTCCAATTTTAGTCCGTGTGTTGCAGGATATCCCCAACCAAGTCAGATAAGTCGCTAGAAATAGCGACTTTTTATTTTGTTTGCAAGCGTTTGTAAGAGTCCGTATGAGAGTATCAAAAAATCGCTAAAATTTTACCCCACACGGACATATACTGATGAAAAAGCATTGCTTTGTAATAATCTTACTCTGATGGGACTTTTTTCTCGAAGCCCATTGACATTTGAAAATTTTTTATATACAATACTACATGATATTTAATTAAAGAAGGGAGAAGAAAATGGATATAAGAAAACTTATGAATCCCACACGGAATGTAGAAACAAAAGAACCGGTTTGGATGAGAATTACGGTAGGCCCTACTATGGGAAAAGCAATGGGGTTAAAATCAAAAGCTTCTAGTTTTTATCTGGTTGCAGATGAAAGGATTCCGTATGAAGATACCTCTGGTATTCCGGACTATGTCAAGGAAAATTTGCGCGAGAAAAAGCCGGATTTTCGGGGTGTTTATTGTTCTCCGGATGTCGGTAGTCTTATTCCAGATATATTGGCAGATTTACAAAAGTATTGCGATGTAACGGGACAACCAGGACTAACTTTTATTGGCGGAAAAGAGTATAATTTGCAACCACAATCGAGCAATGCTCAATTGCAAAAGAAAATGGCGGCTAAAGGACCGTCTGGCAACGATGGGATGTAATCCTGTTATATTTTTAGGTGATAGCGTTTAACTATTCCCAAAGTCCGTGTGCGAGGGTGTAAAAATCGCTAAAATTCTCACTTACACGGACTCGTATTTATAAAATTTCCTTTTTTCCCAAGGAAGTTAAAGATAAAGAAGGATGTTTTTTAAGAATGATTCTCCATTTTTTTACCTTCTTTTCATAGTTTTCTTGTGTAATAAGATGATTATTCAACTAAGAGTGTTTAAAAATAGTCAAATTCTTAGTCCACACGGACTTTTTGTTGACAAAAATTAGATTTTGTGTTACTATGCGAGCATTATTACGGAGATGATTTTATGATGACAATTGAAAAACTAGCAAAACACTGGGATGTTTCTTTGAAAGAAGCACAGAGTATTTCTGATTTTATGAATAATACATTCTACATGACAACAGGTCAAAAACGTGGTGATGAAAGTTTTTATGGATTGATATATGAAAAGTTTAAAGATGGTGCTGTAAGATTGGCTTTTTCTCTGTCGGCTGATTCAAAACATGGATTTAAAACTGAAGCAGAAACGATTGAAGCTTTAAATAAAGCACTTCATAGAATAAAAATCCCAGATTTACGCGCAAAAATAATGGGGGTTCCCCAAGACGCTTTTATCGCTTTGAAAAGAATAGAACAACCATCTATTTTAGCAACAAGGAAACAAATTTCTCCAGTTATTATGGAACGCGGAGGAA
>JAXFZX010000059.1:0-3532 GCA_034184445.1 Pseudomonadota bacterium
TGCCTTATCTTTTATCAAGGAGAAAGGAGAAAGACAATGAAAAAAGAAATATTAGGATTAACAGCAGTGGCAACAGCAACGATTGCAGCGGTTGCTCCGATGAAGGCCGAAGCCCGCGGTTTTCACCATCATGGTGGATTCCACCATCACGGTAGTTTCTGGGGTCGTGGCGGTCGCCATTTTTGGCCCGGTTTCATTGGTGGTGTCGTTGGCGGTGCTGTTTGGGGGGGTGTTTATCGCCCGTATTATCGTCCGGTTTATGCGGCTCCTGTTTATACGGCTCCGGTTTATACAACGCCTGTTTATACGGCTCCGACCGTCATTCAACAACCGGTGGTGACAACACCGACGGTTGTGCAACAACCCGCTCCGGTATATCAACAACCGGCTCCGGTTTACACACAACCGGCTGCACCGGCTCCGGTGGCTACGCCGGCTCCGGCACCGCAACCGACAGAAGTTCGTATTGTTGTTGAACATCAATATACAACACCTCAGGCAGTTCAAGCAGCGGCTGAGGCAGCCAAAGCCAACCAACGTTAATCGTTAGTTTAAAAGCCACCGCCGATATATGTCGGCGGTGTTTTTTTATATGATACCCAATATCAATTTATTGCAAGAGCCATCAAGGTGATGTGCAAAATTCTATTCGCTTTTAACGAATAAATTACAGTGACAATGCCCCTGCTCGGCAATTTCTTTTTCGTGTTCCCCACACGGGCAATATCCCCGCGATACATCACAAGGGCAATGCCCCTCGCACGCGGTTAAGCATCGGTTGATAATCCGATCCGCATAGGGCGATAATTGATACCCCTTAGCACGAGCATATAAAGATACAACATGTTTAAAATGTTCATTATTCATAACCTAAGTCCTTTCCTGTATTGATAGGGCATTATGGCACATTATTTCAATGCTTGTCAAGCGGTGCACATAAAAAAGTTGCATAATTTTGATTTTCGTGGTATAATGAAAGTATCGGATAAAAGGAGGATACAATGCCAGAGCTATTGGGACAGCATGAAGATATCTTGACGGATATTAAGTTATTAAAACTGTATAGTCAGGAAGAAGAAACTTTATCTGATGCGCAAAAGGCACATCTTAATCGGCTACCCAAATCCAAACGGAGTGCCCGAAAAGAAGAAATTTTACGCAATCAAGAGCGCGAAAAAAAAGAACGGCTGCGCATTCGCACTTTGGAATTAGAAGATAAAGTCAAAAAATCCGACTTGCCATCCGATATTACGGGTGAGATTTTGGAAATGCTGGCCTATGCCAAAGAACGCGATATGACATTTATGTATTCGGTGGAAAAGAAAATTGAGGCGTTGGAAGTCAAAATTCACGAAGCCGAAATTCAAAAAGCACAAGAAGAAGAAAAACAAATGAAGGCTCTACAAAATGCGGCCATGGTCGGCACAGCCGTTGTGGCAGGAATGGCTTTGGCTCCATTTGTTCAAGTGCGATATAATAAAGAGGAATTTGAAAAGCAGACCGTATCCGTTTATGAAGAAAAAGTTTTGAAAGAATTGGCAACCGCCATTCAAAAACCGATTGTGCCTTTGGAACCCAAACGGACCTATCCCAAAAAGCAAGGAGATTTATATGGAAAATCCCACTATAAATTAGCCCAAAAGCAAGAAGAGGAATTGATGGATATTCTTGTCCGCGATGTCCAAAAAAGTGGAAAAACCAAACAAACGCGGGAAGAAATTATTCAATCCTTTGAACAGATGCCCGAAGTCAAAAAACGGGCTACGCGCCGAGCAATCCGGTTAAAAAATCCGGAGTTGGCGGCACGTCAAGATGCGGAAAAGAAATTGGAAGAAAAAGCAACCATTGATAGAGGGATTGTGCGTTTGAAACGCAAACACGCCATTCGGGAAGAAAAATTAAAACGCGCTATGGAACGGCGGCGGCAACAATTAAATCAGAATCTAATATTACGGGTGCAACGGGTTCAAAATAAAGAGCCTCGTATCACCGCGCGAAGCACGACCCAAAGGCCACCCCTAGTTAAGGGAATCAGTCCCGCCGCCAAACAAGCGCAAATGGCACCAACCGCCATGAAGGAGGAGAAGAAAGGAATTTCGGCACGCTTACTGAAAGTAGAACAACGGGCAAGTGAAAAAGGAGAGATGAAGGGAATTTCTGCAGCTTTGGCTGCCGCCGAACAACAGAAAATTCAAGAAGCAAAAGAACGCGTTGTTGCCGAAAGTAAAGGGAAATTTAATCCCGATGAGCGCGTGATTAAGCCGCTAAATCCGGAACAAAAAAGTCGGATTGAAACTCTTGTGAAAGGGAAGAAAACGACTTCCCCCGAATTTTGGCGGAAAGCAGCCGAACGCCGACAATATAAAGAAGTCGGGTAAGGTTACCCTGCATCCATAAAACTGTCCCGTAATAATTGTTTTGTATAGGGATGCTTTGGGGTATGGAAAACGGTATCGGCAGAGGCATATTCAACGATCTGTGTTTCCTTTAAAACCATCACATCATCCGACATGCGCCGCACCGCTTTCATATCATGGGAAATAAACAAGTAAGCCAAATTATACTGTTTTTGCAACTCAACCAACAGAGTCATCAACTGATCTTGGGTATCAACATCTAATGATGATGTCACTTCATCCAATATCAAGACAGACGGTTTTAAAATTAAAACTCGTGCCAGAGCAACACGCGTGCGTTGCCCCCCCGATAATTCGTGCGGATAGCGTGTAGCTAAATTGGGATTAAGGCCAACTGATTTTAGGGTTTTCTCAACGGCCTCGCTACTATCGCCGATATGATGCAGACGCCAACCCTCAGCAATCAAATCGCCCACTTGAATACGAGGATTGAGGGATGAAGCTGCATCTTGAAACACCATTTGAATACGAGCACGTGCGTTTAATAATTCTTTGCCATTTAATTCCAAAAAATCACGACCATTTAAAATGACTTGACCTGTTGCAGGAACCAAGCGCACTAAGGCCTTTGCAATCGTGGATTTTCCCGATCCGCTTTCACCCACAAGTCCCAAAGTCCTGGCCGGATACAGATAAAAAGAAACATTATCAACAGCCTTGAATTTACCATAACACACAGATAAATTACGAACAGATAAGGTCGGAGCACGATCCGATTGTGGTTTATATCGGAATTTCAACACTTTTTCCTTATCCGGCAATCGTGTCGCTATAATGCGTCCAAATTTCATCACATACACCCGATCAGCCAATTGGCGCACAATATCCAAATCATGCGTGATGAACAAAATACCAAGGTTTAATTTTTTTTGAAGCGTTTTTAAAAGGGATAGGATCTGAGCCTGAACCGTCACATCCAAAGCCGTTGTCGGTTCGTCCGCTATAAGCAGTTTTGGAGCCCCTGCCAAAGCCATGGCAATCATGACGCGCTGGCGTTGTCCCCCCGACAATTCATGCGGATATGAACGATAAATGCGTTCGGGATTTTGAATTTCAACCAATCGCAGTAAATCCAAAACTTTCCCCTCAGAGGCCTCTGCCGCATGATATTTCAA
>JAXFZX010000060.1:0-3020 GCA_034184445.1 Pseudomonadota bacterium
GGCCTGTGTTTGTTGTGCTACGGTTATCATGACCTCTAATGCCTGGGGATGCAGCATATCATCTGAATCAACAAAATAGATATAGGTTCCTTGCGCTTTATCCAAACCAATGTTTCGGGCGGCAGATTGCCCCTTATTTTCCTGATTGATAATTTGAATGCGTGTATCGCGGATAGCGTATTCATCCAAGATAGATAATGAATTATCCGGACTGCCATCATTGATACATATAATTTCTATATCCCGAAATGTTTGGGCGCAAATTGAATCTAAACACCGTCTTAAATACTTTTCGGTTTTGTAAATGGGAACGATAACGGATACTTCGGGCATTTTTTTCCTTTTTTAACTGGTCATTTTTTTACAAATAAATCCTTTATGCGGTGCCATAGCGTATCTGTCCTTATTTTTTGATTGAGGGGACTTAAAAAGGTTGCTAATTTTTCTGATAAATCCCTTAGTGAATGGAATGTATGAATTTTCCCCTCTTTCACAAAGGATATATCGCCATTTTCTTCGGATACAACGATAACTAAGGCATCTGTATTTTCACTGACCCCAATGGCAGCACGGTGGCGCGTTCCGTATTTCCAATTTAAACTGACATCTCGTGTTAAAGGCAAAATGACCCCTGCCGATATGACTTTGCCATTTTTTATAACCACAGCCCCATCATGTAAAGGCGTATTGACAAAAAACAGGTTGATCAAGAGTTCTACCGATAAGTCCGCGTTTAACAAAATACCGTCCGTTGTGACAGCAGAAACCGATTCTTGATGCTCTAACACAATTAAAGCACCCGTATGATGATCTTGCCAATATTGAATGCTTTGTGCCAAAATTTCAGCCGTTTTATCATTTATTTGCTTTTTTGTAT
Source organism: Pseudomonadota bacterium (assembly GCA_034184445.1). Classification (GTDB taxonomy): domain Bacteria; phylum Pseudomonadota; class Alphaproteobacteria; order CAAHEQ01; family UBA3637; genus CALXZG01. The sequence goes on from JAXFZX010000060.1 coordinate 878, forward strand.
GTTGCGATACCCATGTCAGACTACTTCCTAAACGTGCCATCAAGCGTCTGAGCTCGGGTTGAAAAATAACCACAAACGATAGCAAAATCAATAACAATAGGTTCCTGAGCATTGCGCTTAGAATCCTCAGATGCAGTAATGTAAAAATTTCGGCCGTAATCCAAATAATGACCAAAAAACAGGTAATGCCTTTGACCGTCTTTTCCGCCGGCGAATTTTTAATTAACCTTGCATACAGGAAGTATAATAATGTGATAATTAGAGATACTTGAAATAAAACACTGACCCCGGTAAGGCCCGATGTCCCCAAAACTTGCCTTAATCCACCCCAAATTGAATCCATAAAATACTCCCTGTTCAAAGAATAAAGGATTTTATCTCTATTGTCAAGGCTCCTATCGTAAATAGGATCAACTATACATCCAAGTTTGCAACATCAAGGGCGTTGGTTTGGATAAAGTCGCGGCGGGGCTCTACCACATCTCCCATCAGGGTGGAGAAAACCTGTTCGGCCTCATCCTGATGGGTGATTTTAACCTGTAATAAACGCCGATTGTTGGGATCAAGTGTTGTCTCCCATAATTGTTCGGGATTCATCTCACCAAGGCCTTTATAGCGGTTAATGGCAACGCCTTTCTTACCGACCTTGAAAACGGCTTCGGCCAAACTGACGGGGCCGTGGACGGGATATTCTTCGTCCTTAACACGCAAAATGGCTGAGCGGGCATAAAATTCTTGCAATTCCGATGCCATTTTGGCCAGTTGCCGAGCTTCAGACGAATTCAGAAGGGTTTCATCTACCGTATGGGTTTCGGTGACGCCCCGAAGTGTCCGCGAAAAAACAAATTCATGCTTATCATTAAAGGCGCAGTGCCAACCGCGTTCGTATTCCGGTTCGGTGGCGTCCAAGCGTTTGGCAAAAGTATCATCATAAACTGTTCCACCAAACAGTCCCGCAATCGCCATTTGCTCTATAATACGGGCAGGAACCCGATGTGATAAGGACGAGATAAGATTACGCGCGATGCGGGCTTGTTCCACGCGAGCAACCAAATCGGCCCCTGCAATCTGAACGCCGTCCGACATTTGTAAAACAGCCCCATCTGTGCCGGCGTTAATCAGGTATTCTTCCATAGCGGCATCATCTTTTAGATATGTTTCACTGTTCCCGCGTTTGGCCCGATAAAGAGGAGGTTGGGCAATATAGACATAGCCGCGCTCAATCAATTCCGGCATTTGACGGAAGAAAAATGTCATCAAAAGTGTCCGAATATGTGCTCCGTCCACATCGGCATCTGTCATAAAAATAATCTTGTGATAGCGGCATTTGTCCGCATTGAAGTCATCTCGCCCAATCCCTGTGCCCAGAGCCGTCACAATCGTTCCGATTTCGGCAGAGGACAACATTTTATCAAACCGTGCGCGTTCCACATTTAAAATCTTACCACGCAAAGGGAGAATGGCCTGATGTGCGCGGTCGCGTCCTTGTTTGGCAGAACCGCCGGCGGAGTCACCCTCAACAATAAAGACTTCGGAATCAGCGGGATCTTTGCTTTGGCAATCGGCCAATTTTCCAGGAAGAGACGCCATATCCAATGCGCCTTTTCTGCGCGTTAATTCACGCGCCTTACGGGCGGCCTCACGCGCGGCGGCGGCTTCCACAACTTTACTGATGACTAAACGAGCCTCGGTGGGATGCTCTTCAAACCATTGGCCGAGTTTATCCCCGACAATCCCTTCAACAACGGGGCGAACCTCAGATGACACCAATTTATCTTTGGTTTGTGATGAAAACTTCGGATCGGGAACTTTGACAGACAAAACAACGGTTAAGCCCTCCCGCATGTCTTCACCGGAAAGTTCCACTTTTTCCTTTTTGGCTAAACCGCTGGAAACCGCATAGTTATTGACAGTTCGGGTGAGTGCCCCCCGAAGGCCCGCCAAGTGCGTGCCGCCGTCGCGTTGCGGAATGTTGTTTGTAAAGCATAGGCATGTTTCATGGTAAGAATCCGTCCATTCCATAGAAACTTCCACCGTAATCCCGTTTTCTTCACCACGCAAAAAGAACGGTTCACCGTGCAGGGAGTTTTTAGAGGCATCCAAATATTTTACAAATTCCTTAATTCCGCCTTCGTATTCCATA
>JAXFZX010000061.1:0-3278 GCA_034184445.1 Pseudomonadota bacterium
GGATCTGAAACGGATACTCCCGAAAATAAGGATATTTCCTTTTTTGCCGATATCAATCTGAATACCGGTCATATTAAAGTTCGCCGTGTGCCGTCATCCCCACGAATACGGGATGTTTTGGCCGATCCGACCAATAATACGGATATCCCGTTGCCAAAGGAAATTCGGCGAGAAACAGGGCTAACCGTTGTGCAAATTACACCGGTTAAACCTGAGGGTAAGTCGTTTGGTGTCCTTGATACTCCAAAAAATGATATAGCAGTATCCTCAATCCCTGTTGTGGGGGCTATTCCTCTGTCACGGGACACATCGGAAATTCAAACATCCGGTTTGCGTGAGACATCTACATCTTTAATAAGGACTACGGCCGAAACGATGCCGGTAAGTGTTTCAAGGCCCTCATCCGAAAAAGAAACAGTTCAAGAAGAAGCAGACTCCTTGTGGGATGATATTCCCGCTCTGTTGACGGCGGCACGTTTATTAAAGCAACCCGTTGATGGGAAAGCCCTAGTCCACATTGCCCGATTTGATTCTGTGGGAATAGCCCTGACAGATGGACCGGTTATATTGCGGTTGAGGGGAAAAAATCTACCAACAGGGTGGGTTGTTATATCGGGACACTTTACATATACTCCCATGCAAAATGCCAATGATGCTGTCGGGTTTGTTGATGTTCAATCATTTACCGCCATGTCGCATAAGGGGGAAAAATAAATGCGTCCACTTATTATATTGTTAACGGCGATTTTTATTTTGGCTTTTGGTGGAGTCCTTTTGTGGAAGAATCAATCCGGTGCCGATTATTTATTAGGTGAATATCAAAAGATTGCGCCCTTTTCTTCCCGTGAGATGACCTATCATTCCATTGGAAAAACTTTATCGGGAGATGGCTTAATTTTTTATAAGCCTCAATTTCCGAATCTTCCCCTTCGTTTTAAGGCTGATAGATTGCAAATGCGGGCGACTCCGTTGGAAATTCATCTACATTTTTCGGGTATGACCTTGGACAGTGCACAAACACTATTAACGCGTGATGGTTTAAGTTTGGCAGACACTTTAAAAGGTTTTATTCCACCGGATAGTTTTGCTCTTCAACCATTGGAGGGGTTGGTTTTACTTAACCGTGATGTATTAAAGGGAACTTTGGATCTGAATCTTAGGTTTGAAGGAAAACAAGTTCGGGCCACTTTTATCTTTTCGGAAAAGGGAAAAGAAGTTTTGCGTTTGAGCACAATTATTCATGATGCAAATCGGGGATTGTGGCGTTGGATACAGGGTTCATTCCAACGAGTTCAATTACAGATTAGTGATATTTCCCTGTGCAGAGAAATGGCAAATTATTATCGGGCTACGGGTCGTCCATTGCCATCTGAATTGCGGCAGGCTTTGGAAACGGGAAGTTCCTTTCAAAGTTTGATTAGCCTTGAATTTCCGATGCCTGTTTTAACCCTTATAAAACGGTTTTAGGAGTTTTTTTATGTCTCACACACAAAAAAATAACAAAGATATCTATCTGTTCGGTCGGCATCCTATAGAATTAGCCCTAAAAAATAAACGGCGACAAATTCTGGAATTATATCATACATCTGATGCCCTAAGCGGGATAAGGATTCCTATGGGGACAAAGACCAGATGCGTGGATCGTTCTTTTTTGGACACATTGGTGGGGAAAGATGCACTGCATCAAGGTTTGGTGGCGCGCGTGGTCCCACTTTCTCAACCGACACTTGATGAGATGTTAAAAGCGGTTGCTTCAAAGGAAACGGCCTTAGTAATTATTCTAGATCAAATTACGGATCCACATAATATTGGGGCAATTTTGCGGTCGGCGGCTGCTTTTGATGTTGATGCCGTTATTGTGCCAGAGACGGGTACACCGGCGGAAACGGGCACATTGGCTAAGTCAGCCAGTGGGGCTTTGGAATTGATTCCGATGATACGTGTTTCTAACCTGATCCGTGCGATGGAAAAATTGAAAAAAGCAGATTTTTGGTGCATCGGTTTAGACGGTTATGCGTCAGATTCTATTACCGGGACTAAACTGCCTAAACGGTGCGCTTTTGTAATGGGATCCGAAGGCGATGGCATGCGTCGTCTGACGCAGGAAAATTGCGATTATTCCGTTCGCTTGCCGATGAATCCCGTGATTGAAAGTTTGAATGTGTCTAATGCGGCGGCTTTGACCTTATATGAATTCAGGCGACAGTATCCCGCTACTTAGATATTTTATCTTTTATCCGCCAAAACCGATCATCTCCCGTCAGGATAACCGTATCCCCCGGTTTTAACGGTATATGATTGGTGTCTGATACCGTTATGACGCGTCCATCGGTTAAAGCGATTGTAAAATCGTAAAAAGGTGTATCGTCTCCTTTGTGAATCAGGGATACAAGCGTGCCGACTTGAATGGACTCTGATGTCGGGATATCGGCATTTGGGGAAGAGGCAGATACGGTATTTAATTGCCGAATAATTTCATCGGGAGAAGCGTTATTTTGACTTAAATTTTGCAAAGTTTCTGCCCGAACGATTCCGATTATGCTAAACAAAAAAAAGAACAATAGTCGCATTAATTCTCCTTTTTTAACAACCTTATTTAATCTGAGGTTAAATTTACACGCACTTTTTTCTAAATGCAATATAAATTTTACTTTAATTGGGATAAAATGTGGAAAAAGGACTTGAAAAATCGGGCATAAATACCTATGTCTTTTTGTGAAAGGAGGCATGATAAAAAACTTGAATTTTATGTTTGATTGGTTTATTCTGGCTCAAAAGGGGATGCTATGAATAAATTTTATCAGATATTGAAGATTAAGCCTAATGCAACACAAGATGAGATCCATCGGTCGTTTCGGCGGCTTGCCAAAGAAACACATCCCGATTTAAACGGAAACGATGATAAAAAGGTCAAACAGTTTCAAAAAATTAAAGAAGCATATGATACTTTGTCCGATCCGGAAAAACGGGCACGCTATGATGCGGCACAAGTAAAACCTAAGGTCAGTCCTGCCAATACGGGGTTGGGATCTGTCGATCAGGTTCGGGATTTAGTCTTAGCACTTTTAAACCGGCAAATTCGGCTGAAACGGATGAGGCTCTGCGACTTTTTTGTGGGATGTGTTTTAACGGTATTGATGGTATCGGTCGTCCAAATGCGTCATACATTAGAATTAAGGCGTATTTTGAATGTAATCCATGTCAAAAGTGTGCATGAAGTTTTAATCATTTTAGGGGTTTTATTGGGAATTGTCATAGCGGTTTGGTTCATTGAAACA
>JAXFZX010000062.1:0-8283 GCA_034184445.1 Pseudomonadota bacterium
CGAACACCCGCCGATCTGTGGTTATTCCACCTCACCCCTGGTAAAAAATAAACACGTCCCGATAAACGGTACGCTTTTCTTTTTGGTTGCAGGGGCGGGATTTGAACCACACGACCTCCAGGTTATGAGCCTGGCAAGCTACCGGACTGCTCTACCCTGCGATAAGAACGAGACACACTATAACTTATTTTTCCGATTTTGTCAAGTCCTTAAATTGAATTTTTTTAATATCCAGTTTTGTTATGACAAAGATTATTTAAAATTAAATTGAGTTCTAAAATGTCAAAGAGGTAAGAAGAAAAATATTGAGAGATAGAAAAATTTATGATATTTAGAGGTTTTGGAATACCATTTAAACCAACATTCTAGATAATAAAAAACTTGTGAAGCAAGGGTTTTATATGGAACGAGCGACCCTAGGCGGATTGTGGGTGATAGAACCCTCGTTCTCTGGAATTGCTTATGGCATCTATCGCGTTGACGATTTGTAAGTGGACGGATAAACGGTTGTTTAAATCCAGCAAGACTCACGCAATAAAAATAGCCCCCCATAAATGGGAGCTATTCTTATTGGCGACCCTAGGCGGATTCGAACCGCCGTTACCGCCGTGAAAGGGCGATGTCCTAGGCCTCTAGACGATAGGGTCATAAAAACCGGAAACTCTTATACACCTTTTTAATGGGGTTGTCAAGCCTTTTTTGTTGACATACAAAAAATATTGTTAAGATAGGAAGTGTACCAAATCAAGTGGCTCCCTTTTTTGGGTCTGATTTTTTTATGTTTTCCAAGCGCTTGTGCGGGTTCGATAAAAGTTCGTTTTAGAAAGCATATTTTTCGTAAATTATCGAACTTTTTCTAGTTGTTTCATTCTTTGTTGTAAAACAGGAATTAACCCCTCTTTAATCAAATCTGCTTTTGCATCATTAAAGTAGTATTCTGTGTCTTCCGAATTATAAACACCTTTTTTAACAGCAGATAAGTGAAATCCACATTTTTTTAACAAACTTGACAATTGAGATAAATTCCGGGTAGATACTGTAATAAGAGGATGTTCCCCTAGTTCTTTTAGTGTTTGTTCCAGCAATTGCTTCCCTAAACCTTGCCTCTGGAACTTCGGATCTACAAAAAGAGTGCAAATCTTCTTTTCTTCTTCAGTATTCTTAATTAAAACACAGCCAGCCAAAGTATTGTCATCATCCTGTGCAATAACATACATTCGTTCTTTTCTTTGAAGCCCTGGAATAAACTTTTCCTTAAACCATTTTGTATATTCGGGATATGTATCACCAATAGATTTTGTTAAATCTAACATCTGATCATATAATACAGCATGTTCTGGATTAAAAGAAGAGAAAGTTTTTATTTGCATATTTTTACCTTTTCCACTACAATAACATTATACATTAAATTTTCATTTTTTACAAGGATAAAATATGATACATACAATGAATGTAAAGACAAAGTATTATAATCTTTTAAAATCTAGAAAAAAGATTATAGAATTACGTTTATTTGATGAAAAACGGCAGAAAATAAAAGTAGGGGATGAAATTGTTTTTTTTGATTCCTCTGATACAAACGATAATTTTAAAGCGACCGTTTTGAAATTACATCGTGCTGAAAATTTTGATGCCTTATGTCGAATCATTAAACCAGAACAAGCTGGTTTTTCTTCAAAAGAAGAACTTATCTCTGTTTTAGAAGAATTTTATACACCTTCAGCACAGAAAAAGTTTGGTGTTGTCGGAATTGAAATAAAAAAGATATAATTTAATGTGTTCTGCCTCAAAAAGTTAATTTGGGACGCCCGTGTCCTCAAATTAAAATTTGAAGAGTTCCACCTGTAGAACCAAGTTTTTGAAATCCGCTAAATGGTTGGCTCGGTATTCGCAAAGCAGGCAGTACCAAGTATTACAACCACCATTTCAAAGGAGGTTTTTTTTGTTTTATAAGAGCTTGTGCGGGTTCGATAGTGGGGGTGTGGAAAAGTGCTCATTTCCGTAAATTATCTAACTTTTAATACCCAATTCCGACATCAATTCATTCTGCACTACCGTTTGAATTCATTGTGTCTCATTGCTTTGCGCGCAAAAATAGTTCGCTGGATTATTTTTGCTTGCGCAGTTATCGAACTTCTAAAAAGAAAACTTATACAAAACAATAACCTGTTTAATAGAAAGTCCGGCTACCCTTGAAGAACAAAACATGAACCATTGACTTAATTCATATTTTATGATATAATGCGACATATCTGTAATTAAACAAAGGAGTTTTTGTATGTTTGCCATTTACGCGGATGATAATTTAGAGCAAGATTCAAAAAGTAAAAAATCGGAAAATTATCGTGTTGAAGCTTTGGCTAAAATGCTGTTTCAAGCAGGTTGTGAGGTAGTCGGCGAAGAAAGTGAAAAGCACCGGATGGTATTGCAAAAAACTACAAAATTACCCGTTAAGCTTAGGAAAGTGTGTATCGGCAGACAAAGAGCCGAATAGTTAGTCACTATCTTTTATTTGAGACACCCGTGTCCTCAAATTAAAAGTTCAAAACTTCCACTTGCAGAGCCAATTTTTTTGAAATCCGCTAAATGATTGGCTCGGTATTCGCAAAGCATGCTGTGCCCGTTTTTATGAAAGGAGTATATGTCATGGCAACAAAAAAAATAACATCAGAAAGCCGAATCCATAAGGGATTTAGATATCTATTCCAAACACTTTTTTTGGGGTATGTCCTTATCGTTATCGGTATAGGGGGATGCTTTATATATGGTTTTTTCTTTGATACCAATGCATATCAAATTTACATAAATTCAAGAAGCGGTCTTTTCCTTTTATCATTATTGGTCTTTATTATCGCAATCATCGGATCAATTTTCAAATTACTTCGTAAACGGACAATGATTTTGCCGGTTTCGGTCGCAGTTATAACGGCTATATGTTCTGGTCAAGTCGTTTTTTAGGGAAAATGCCTCCATTCACTATTGAACAGGGGGATTTTTTTGGGAAAAAATTTGCTTTTTTGCTTGCTTTCAGAGTAAAAAAATGCTAGGCTAAGTCATATTTTCAGAAAGCAAAAAAAGGATGGTAAAAATATGACCGAAATGAATGATACAGCGATTACAACCGGTGTTGTGGATGTCATGCCCACCGCAATTGAAGAAGAAATGAGAAAGTCCTATTTGGACTATGCGATGAGCGTAATTGTTTCCCGTGCCCTGCCGGATGTGCGGGACGGTTTAAAACCCGTGCATCGCCGAATTTTGTTTTCAATGAATGAAAACGGCTATGATTATAATAAGCCTTTCCGTAAATCCGCCCGTATCGTCGGGGATGTCATGGGTAAATATCATCCACATGGCGACAGTTCTATTTATGAAGCTATGGTGCGTATGGCACAAACCTTTTCCATGCGCGTGCCACTCATTGATTCACAAGGAAATTTCGGGTCTATGGATGGCGATAAAGCAGCTGCTATGCGGTATACCGAAGCACGACTTGCGCAAACGGCTCATTGGCTGTTGGAAGATATTGATCGGGATACGGTTGATTTTCGGCCGAACTATGATGAAACATGTCAGGAACCGGATGTGTTGCCGGCGAAGTTTCCCAACTTGCTTGTCAACGGATCGGGTGGTATTGCCGTCGGTATGGCTACGAATATTCCGCCGCATAATATGGGCGAAGTGTTGTCGGCCTGTATTGCCACATTGGATAAACCAGATATTACCAACGAAGAATTGATGGCCTATGTGCCGGCACCGGATTTTCCGACAGGCGGTGTGATTTTGGGCCGCGGTGGGGCACGATCTGCCTATACCACGGGGCGCGGTTCGGTCATTATGCGGGGACGTTGCACAATTGAGGAAATCAAAAAAGATAAAATGGCAATTATTGTCTCTGAAATTCCGTATCAGGTCAATAAAGCCGAAATGATCATAAAGATTGCACAACTTGTCAAAGATAAAGTTATTGACGGTATTTCGGATTTACGCGATGAATCTGATCGCCAAGGGGTTCGGGTTGTGATTGAACTTAAAAAAGATGCATTCCCTGAGGTTGTATTAAATCAACTTTATAAATATACACCCCTTCAAACCAGTTTCGGTATGAATATGTTAGCCCTCAATAACGGGCGACCGGAATTGATGACGCTTAAACAAATGATTGATGCTTTTGTGGCTTTCCGGGAAGAAGTTGTGCGGCGGCGGACGGTGTATGAACTCAATAAAGCGCGTGATAGGGCTCATGTATTGGTGGGTCTTGCGATTGCGGTTGCAAATTTGGATAAAGTCATTGAAATGATTAAAACAGCACCCGATCCGCAGACGGCAAAAACACGCCTGATGGAAACGCGGTGGGAAGCACAAGATGTGGAAGCCCTTATTCAACTGATTGACGAACCGGATCGTAAGGTTGAAAACGGCGTTTATATGCTATCGGATGCGCAATCCAAAGCCATTTTGGATTTAAAGTTGAATAGATTAACCGGTCTTGAACGCGATAAAATCCACGAAGAGGTCGGCGAATTGGCGGGATTAATTAAGGGATACTTGTCCACCCTGTCCAGTCGGGATAAAATTCGGGCCATTATCCGTGAAGAATTTGAAACATTAAAAGCGCAATACCCAGATGCCCGGCGCACCACAATTGAAGATGCCGAATTTGAACAGGATATGGAAGACTTGATCCCACGTGAAAATATGGTTGTGACGGTGACAAATACGGGCTATATCAAGCGGGTTCCTTTAAATACCTATCGGGCGCAAAATCGGGGTGGTAAAGGGCGCGCGGGGATGAGTACGCGTGAAGAAGATTCGGTAGCGAATCTGTTTGTGGCTTGCACACACAGTCCGCTTTTGTTCTTTTCAAGTCGCGGAATTGTATATAAGATGAAGACTTATCGTCTGCCCGAGGGAACACCGCAATCATTGGGTAAGGCTATGATTAACCTGCTCCCATTGGAACAGGGTGAGACGATTACGACGATTTTAACGCTTCCGGAAACGGAAGAAGAATGTCAAAACTTGACCGTTATGTTTGCTACAAGCAGCGGTGGGGTCAGACGCAATCGCTTGTCCGATTTCTGGCGCGTCAATCAAAATGGGAAAATCGCCATGAAGTTGGATGAAGGCGATAAATTGATCGGTGTCGGTATTTGCACAGATGAAGATGATATCTTGCTTGCCGCCAAGAATGGTAAATGTGTGCGCTTCCCTGTCTCGGATGTGCGGGTGTTTGAATCACGGGCTTCAACGGGAGTGCGCGGTATGAAACTGGCAAGCGGGGATGCCGTCATTTCCATGTCGGTGATTAAGCATGCCAAAGCCGATATTGATAAACGGGATGCCTATTTAAAAGAAGCTGCGGCTCGTCGTCGTGCCGCCGGTGGGGAAGAAGAAGTGGTTGAGGTTGAAGCAACTACGGATACTACTCTAACCCCAGAAGAGTTTGAAAAAATGGCACAAGATGAAGAATTCATTTTGACACTGACCTCGGCCGGGTACGGGAAACGGTCTAGTGCCTATGAATACCGGATTACTTCCCGCGGGACGCAAGGTGTCACAAACATCAAAACCGATGAAGGAAAACGCGCGGCCGATGTGGTGGCCTCTATGCCGGTGCCAGGTGGCTCTCATATCATGCTAGTGACGGACGGTGGGCAACTCATTCGTATGCGCACCGATGATATCCGTATCGCGGGGCGGTCCACCATGGGTGTGATTTTGTTCCGTTTGGGCAAAAACGAAAAAGTGGTTTCGGCGACCTGTATTACCGATATCGGTGAAGAAGCCGAGGAAGAAAACATGCCCCTTGAATCGGCAGAAGGCACTTTAACCCCCGAACGGTCGGTGGAGCCGGAATCTGATGAACATGTAGATTTGCAAGAAAAGGGAGAATAAATAATGTGTCCATGTCCGTTTTGTGCAAGTTTGTTAATTTTGCTTTGTCCGTTGTTATTATTTAAAAGGACGAGGAAATGGCTTAAATCCAAAATAAAGCACCACCATTCGGGGTGTGAGGTATGTCAACATGCCGAGCATGAACATCATATGCAGGATCATACCCCTTGTCATTGTCAGAGATGTCGGGCTCAACATCAGGACAAGTAAAGAAAAATTGATGGATAAAATGGAAACAGTTCTAACCTGAAAGATGCGGTAGGATTCATCCCGTGTGCTTGGGATTGAAATTTCCTTATGTCTTCTTTTTTTTCAGGCTTTCGGCACCGGAAACAATGTCAATCAGTTCATCCGTAATACCTGTCTGACGCAATTGTTGATAAGTCAAATTCATTTCGGTTAAAGAATCATCTATGTTCTTTTCGGCCTGCTGCATATTGACCATACGGGTATAATGCTCAGCCGCCAAAGATGCTGTTAAGGCACCGCTTAAAACAACGGTCAGATATTCGTGTATTAAAGCCGAAAACAAAGAATTATAATCTGCCGTAATTAAAGGCGGCGTTTTACCTGTCCACTTTTCCGATTTAAAACGCATCATATCCGCATAGGGTAGGGGCATTAATTGTATCACATGCGGTTTTTGAGGCTCCCCTGTTTTCCGTTGCATAAAATAAATAAGGACCTGTTCTGCGTGACGTTCGGTAATCAGGTCATTGACCTTCATTAAAACCATTGAGGCAATAGAAGCAATTTCCTTTAATGAATTCATGATGGCATATGTCGCCGAAATCGGTAATTTTGCCGACTCTGTCATCAGACCCAGCCTTTTCCCTACGCAGATAAAGTTTGTCTGTATCAAGCAATTTCTTTGTTCCAAATCCGAACGGGCATAAGTCAGGATGTCCCGATTAAATCGTCCCACAAGGCCGTTATCCGTTCCGATAATAATGGCAATGGTTTGCGGTGTGGTGGACTTAACGGGGCGAGGGACATAGGTGAACTCTTCCTTTTTTAAAAGTCCGATAAATGCGTCTTGGACTGTTTCCCCATAACGGATCAAGGATTTTAAAGCCTTTTCATACGGAGCAATACTGACTGATGAAAGCATTTTCATCGTTCCCACAATATCTTTCAGGTCCGTTGTCGTTTTAATCCGTTTTGTCAGGGCTTCAAGTGTCATTTAAATGTTCCCACTGCTTTTTGAAAAGAATCCACCATTTTCTTTTGCAGTTCATCACTTAATTTTTCACGCTTAGTAATTGCTGATACTGCACCTGAAAAAGATTGATGGAATGTTTTAATGATCATTTCTTGTGCTTTAGATATTTTATCTTCGGGCACCAAATCCAATACACCGGCGTTGGTGGCTAAAAAGACGGCAATTTGATCGGCGACCGGCATGGGGGCGTATTGAATTTGTTGCAAAACAGCCCGAATGGCTTCTCCGCGTTTGAGACGACTTTGGGTAGCGGAATCCATTTGGGTTCCAAACTTGGCAAAAGATTCCAATTCTTCAAATTGCGAAAAGAAAAGTTTTAGCGGCCCCACCAAACTGCGATATGCGGGCAGTTGGGCATCCCCACCCACGCGGGATACGGAACGACCCGTATCAATGGCAGGCAAAATCCCTTTTTGGAAAAGGCTTGTAGATAGGTAAATCTGCCCGTCCGTAATGGAAATAATATTTGTGGGAATATAGGCTGAAATATTGCCGGCTTCCGTTGATACGATGGGTAGTGATGTGAGACTCCCTCCACCGAATTCAGGGCGCAGATGGGTGGATCGTTCCAAAAGCCTTGAATGAATATAGAAAATGTCCCCGGGGAAGGCTTCTCGTCCCGGCGGTGTGCGCAATAAAAGAGACATCTGCCGATAAGCCCGTGCATGGGCGGTTAAATCGTCATAAATCACCAAAACATCTTTCCCATGAGCCATAAACCATTCCCCGATACTTGTCGCCGCATAGGGGGCGATATATTGAAGGCCTGCTTCATCATCACCAGATGCAATCACAACAATTGTGTGATCCATGACACCATGTTTTTCCAAATCAGCTATAACACGCGCCGTTCCCGCCGCCCGCTGCCCAATGGCGCAATAAATGCAAATAACACCGGTATCTTTTTGATTGATAATGGTATCAATGGCAATGGCTGTTTTCCCTGTTTGGCGATCGCCTAAAATCAATTCCCGTTGACCACGCCCGATTGGGGTGAAAGAATCAATGGCCTTAATCCCCGTTTGAAGGGGGGTATCCACGGGTGCCCGATGCATAATGGGAGGAGATTCCCGTTCCGCAGGCAAAGTTTCTGTCGCGGCAACGGGACCTTTGTCATCTAACGGTTCGCCCTTCTCGGCATAGAACTTCAGAAAGGCGTCTCG
>JAXFZX010000063.1:0-18635 GCA_034184445.1 Pseudomonadota bacterium
CATGCGTTCAAATTCATCGGGATCTGCACCTTGAAAACTGTAAATAGATTGTTTTTTATCTCCGACCGCGAAAATAGTTCTGATGGTATCGTGATGATCGGCACCGGCAAAGAATTCCTCGGATATCAGGCGCACAATGGCCCATTGATCGGGATTTGTATCTTGGGCTTCATCTACTAAAATATGATCAATTCCACCATCTAATTTAAACAATACCCACGCAGCGGCATGACTCCCCGACAACAGTTGTTTGGTAAGGCTAATCAAATCATCATAATCCAATAGGCCCTTTGCTTGTTTTTGATATTGGTATTCTTCTAAAACCGAATACGCTAAATGCAATAATTTTTCCGTGATGCGAATTAGATTCAAATTTTTAATATCTTGCATAACCTCTTCGGCTTTTTGGGCAACGGGTTCATTGGCTTTGAGTTTTAGAACCGTTCCTTTTTTTGTCAGGTATTTATTACGAATATCGGGCCAATCATTCGGATCAAAGCAATCAGCAATAATTTCTTGTTCGCTATCATATTTTGTCAATCCAAACGATTGTTTCATCTGATAGATAAGAGTTGATAAACTATGCCTGTCGCGCAGGTGCATTAGTTGTGTTCTAAAAGAAAATAATTCCTGTAGTAATTGAATCAGGCCATCAGGTGTCTGATATTGTGATAACAAATTGATATCCGGTAAAAATTCAGGCCTAAGTAAAGTTTGATTTAAAGTGTCATTTAAGATTATATCGGCGGTTTTATCGTCAATGATTTCAAAATCAGGGGAAATACCTGCTTCCAATGGAAAACGCTTTAAAATGGATTGGCAAAAACTATGAATAGTCATAATTTTCATACCGCCTTTGGCTTCTAATACTTTGGCAAATAACCGTCTTGCCCGAACGATTAAATCTGCATCTGGCGTTTCATTGCGCAGTGTTATCAAACTTTTTACCAAATCCGTTTCAGGGCAAACCGCCCATTTTTTAAGAATGCCCCCAATCCGATTAGCCATTTCTGCCGTCGCCGCTTTTGTGAAGGTCAGACACAATAATTTTTCGGGATTACCCGTCATTAAAAGCAGGTTTAACACCCGATCTGTTAAAACTTTTGTCTTGCCTGAACCAGCTGATGCTGATACCCATACCGAGGTAAGGGGGTCGCTGGCGCGCTTTTGCTCTGCATTGATATCAATCATGAAGGATTGCCTCCTTTACGCCACTCTGCCGATCGGGATAAATGTTCATAATCATTAAAGGTTGGTTCCTTTCCAGCAACAGGGCAGGCCTCATAAGGTGTATTTTGTTGGTTAAAGATGCGAATCAGGTTAAAAAGACCTTGAAAACTTTCATCAATTAAATCTGTTGCTTTTTTCTTTTCTGTCAAAGAAATGATTTTACAGTCATCGGCTTTTGATGCTAATTTCCAATAAACCAAATCGCAAATAGGTGCGCTTTTTAAATCCTTAAATCCGTTTTTAATTAAAATTAAAGCCTCTAACGGTAACTGTGGAGCGTATCCTGATACAACTTCTTTAACCGAAGGAACTGTTCCCGTTTTATAATCCAAAATGCGAACGGAACCGTTTTTAAATAGGTCTATTCTATCTGCCTTACCCGTCAGGGTAAAAGGTATGCCTTCTACATCAAAAGTCACTTCTCCACTTGCCTCGGTCAGACTTTGTTGAATGAGGTTTGCATGGATTGATTGATTGGCAATAATAAAATCTGCTGTTTGATCAAATCGGGATAGGAAAAAAGTCTGATCTGTTTCGGTCATTCCAACACGAGATAATGATTCTCGCATGACAGCCATTAACTCTGCTTTATCGCAATTATTTGGATTTTTGCGGATAAAGGCCTCCAATGCGTCATGGACGGCTACGCCATATAACTGTTGACGTTCTTTGGTATTTAAGTTTTTTAGGGGGAATAACCCCAAAACATAGCGTGCATAAATGGCATAGGGATTGCGCATCCACATTTCAATACGAGTCACGGATAATTTTTTTGGCCTTGCAGAAACGGGGGGACACGGGGCAGGGGGGGCAATTGTTTCCGTTTTATTGGGGCGATCCAATGTTTCTGCCCAATCATTTTTAAAGATAGAAAAAGGAATTTGATTCCCCATCAGAACAGCCTCCATACGAGATATAAAGCGTGATGGGATGGTTTCTGTTCCGTCTGTTTTTTTTGCGCGCGTTAAATAGACCCGAGGCGAACAAAAACAATGGGCAAAATCATAAGCCATCTCTGAAATTTTTATTTCCGGTTGGGGCAAAAGTAAATCTTGGCGCATTTTTCGGTTTAACCATGGACCAGTTTCAGGAACGGGAGGAAAGACACCTTCATTTAATCCACCAATAATACAAATATCTGCGTGATGAAAACGGGCTTCAATGGGACCTAAAATATCAAGCCTCGGATGCATACCGTATGAGGGGCGCACATTTAATCCCGCTAACAAAATTTCCATTATACGACCGTAAAACGCCGGCTCTATTTTCCCGATTAAGTCGGCTTGTTGCACCAAGTTAATCAAAAATTCAAAAATGACTTTACCCGTATCTGTCCCCCAAAGACGTTCTGCCCCTGTCCGATCAGAACTAGTTGCCAATGCCTCGGCTAAGCGAATATGCGCGGTTAAAATCGTTTTAAAGGGTGTTAATACATTACCATTGTTAAACATTTCACAAAAAGGGGCTAAATCCGTTGATAATAAGGGAGTAAAGGCTGTTTCGTTTAAACGTGCTTCTTTTTCCCATACCTTCACCTGTTTTCGGAAAAACATGGGGTTTTGTCCATCCGCGCAAAGGGGATGTTTTAATAGGGATAATAAATCAATCGGATCTTGGTGTGATAGCCCGACTTGGGCAATCAGACTTAAAAAGATACCCGCTTCTGTCTGTAAGACCGGCGTGCCGGCCGAATCATCCAAAATAATGTTCCATCTTCGCATTTGGGAAATAACGCGTCTGGCCAAAGCGCGATTGGGTGTCACTAAGGCGGCTGTTTGCTCTGGTACTTCCAAGGCTCCCCTTAAAATCAAGGCAATTGTGGTAGCTTCATCTGCATCGGTGTCGCAATCAATCCTCTTTACATGAGAGATAGATTCTGATGGTATTTTGACATGTTGCCATTGTTCTGTACTATCTGCGGGGGCTAGTGCCTGCATCATCAGTAATTCTTTGGATAGAGGAAAACGGGAAGATTGAACCATTTGCGGTGTTTTTTTTAACTCTTCTAGAATCTGTTTGATGCCATACAGATAGTGATTTTCCGGTAGGGATTTTAGCTCTTGTTCGGTTAAAGTTGTATCCAGTCCCTCCATCAGGATTAAACCATTTTCTCGTGCATCAATTTGCGCCAACAACCGGCGCACAACCGGTAATCCGCCGTCCAAGCCTGCTGCAATAATAAAATCTGTTGTTTGTGATAAATTTCGGGTATAGGAATCAATCAATCGGATACGCCGATCGGCTTCATCAATCATCCCCTTATTGGCTAAAATTTTTGGCCATTCTTTTGTGATAATGTCTAAAAAAACAATTGTTTCATTCCAATGCTCGGCGAAAATAGGGTTCTGGACCAATTCGGATAAATTTTTTGTCGGAGCCTCAAATTGATAAAATTCATCTAAAACCTGTCCCAAACTGATGGCGACTTTTAATGCCCCTTCAGGCGTTGTGATATTGGGTATTTCGGCACACAGCTTTTGAAGTGTTAGTGCGCGTTCTAAGGCCGACATAGCAGGGGGAATATCTTCTGCTAGGTTATCTAAGTCATAAAGGGGAATTAATTTTGGAATTAAAATTGGCTTTTGAAGACTTCTTTTTAAAAAAGCATTTTTGATAATCACAGCTGCCCGTCGTGTTGGCAGGATAATTTGTATTTGTGCAGCCATCAGCGGATTATGGTCTATTTTTTTTAGGACAATATCAACAATTTTATCCGCTAAATTATCCGCAAGCCCAACCGTTTCAATCATACCCTTAACCTATCTTCTGTTTGTTTAAGGGCCTCAGGCGTCCCGACATGATACCAATCACCGTCATAAATCACGGCACTTAATTTTCCGGCATTTTGTGCTTTGTCATACAGTTTTACAAGGCTAAAAACCCCTTTTTCAACGCCGTTAAAAATACGGGGATGTATGATTTGAATACCGGTAAAAAAATAAGGTGCGGCATTTTCTTCGGGACGTTTGCGTCTGGGGATTTGTTCTTCTATAAAATAATCCCCACTATGCACGGCACCAAAGGCTTGACATCTGGGAATAAGGGCAATTAAAACATCCATTGTATTCGGATTCCATTTTTCTTCTAATTGATGAAAAATAGAGGTTGTTTTGTCTACCCACAGCGGATCGGCATTAGCGACAAAAAATCCGTTTGCCCCTTTCGGCAATAACAAAGGTAGGGCGTTTAAAATGCCGCCACCGGTTTCTAGTGCTTCCTCTTCCCGCGAAAAAACGGGGGATATGTCGCCTCGTGATACTAAGGCCTTTTCAATCATCTCTCCCTTATAACAGGTATTAATGACAAAATTCTGAATTCCTTGGGTTAAAGCATGATCTATTACCCGATCCAACAAAGTCCGTCCTAAAACAGATACCAAAGGTTTAGGTTTATCATCTGTCAAGTGCATCATCCTTTTCCCGCGTCCGGCGGCCAAAATCATTAAGGTATTTATCATGAAAAATCCTTTGCGGTTAAAATAGTTGTTCTGACTCGTTCGGGAATATACCGATCAATCCAGTTTTTATAATTTTGGAAAACAGATTCATTTAAATGCCGATGAATTAATTCCCAGACAAAGGGAATCATTCTAAGGTATTTTTCTTTGCTATCTCGTAAAAATAAACGAGCAAAAATTCCAATAACGCGTGTGTGCCGTTGCATCGCCACAATCGGTAGAGATGCCCGAACTGCCGGTGTGTCAACAACTTTGCGGCAGTTGAAATAGTGCTCAATTAACCTATTCCGAACGGCAGGTGATACATCACGGCGTTCGTCTTCTAATAAGGACATCAGGTCATATCCTAGCGGTCCAATACAGGCATCTTGAAAATCCAGGACACCACAATCCCCATTCGGGGTAATCATTAAATTATCCGCATGATAATCTAATAGAACTAGTGTTTGTGGCAGTCCTTCTAATTTTGATAAAATATCCTGCCAAATATCCCGAAATTCGGCTATAGCCTCCTCTGATAATCCGTTTTCCAAAGCATGTTTTCCAAACCATTGAGGCAACATCATCACTCCATTCATCAAACGCTCATGAGAATAAAGGGGAATGCCATGGGGTAAGACAACACGATCCTGCATTTGGATTAAGGTGTCAATCCCTTTTTGATACAGGTCAAATTCTGCTACCCCTTGGTTTAAAAGGGCTGTAAAAGTATTGTTTCCAAAATCTTCTAAGATTAAAAAACCATTATTTAGGTCTTGCGCCAAAATATCGGGAGAATGAATACCGGCTTTTTTTAACACTTCATCAATAAAGACAAATTGTTCCGGTTTTTCCGATAAAGGTGAATTCATTAAGATGGCCGTTTTATTCCCCATAACCAACCGTTCATAGGTCCGAGCCGAAGCATCTGATGCCAATGAAATGTGTTGGGCCGTGCTCCAACCGGTTGCATTTAAAAAGTTTTTTAGAGCTTCATTTCGTAGCATTTATGCATCATCCTCTATGGTTATTTTTCTGCCATTATTACCGGATTCTATAATAACCGATATATGCTTTTTGGGCAATAGATGTCCCATTTTTTCAGGCCATTCAATTAGGGATACCCCTTCCGCAAAGGCATCTTCTATTCCGATTTCATATGCCTCTGTCGGTGATTTTAGCCGATACATGTCAAAATGATAAATCGGGAATAAGGCGGTGTCATATATTTGTAAAAGGGTAAAAGTTGGACTAGGTACCTCTGATTGGGGTAAAAAAGATTGAATAAATCCCCGACAAAAAACGGTTTTTCCCACTCCCAATGTGCCATATAGCGCAATAATATCACCTTTTTGAATGCGTTTTGCCAACTCGGTAGCAACCTGAACAGTATCCGATTCGGTTTTAGTGTAGTAGATCATCATTGAAATAACCTCTCCCAAAAACCCTTTTGGGCATTTTCTTGTTTGACTTGTATTTGGTGAATGCGTTTAGCACGGGCAGTCCATGGAGCAACGAATTTTCCTGCCCATAACCCTCGTTTTTTTGTATGGGCATCGTCTTCATAAGGGGTATAAACCGTTGTCATGGCCCGATCTGCCACCGCCCAGCCAGCAGTTAGCATACTGGCTCCGACATCTACTCCTCGTGTATTACAGGTAGCAATATAATTTCCGCTGTAATCTCCGCCGGCAATTTGACAAGAAATTGTTCGACCTAAGATTAGACGCTCTAACATTTTTTTTGATCGTTTCCCGCATTTAAAGGTTGCTCCGCGCTTGTCCAAACAGGATTGAGCCGGATCTGGGGCATCAATGCCGTATAATTTAATAAAGTGATGTCCCATTTTAAATAGATATCCTGATCGAACCTCTGTCACTTTGGCCTGAATATTCGGGGGCAGGGATACAGGGCGCATGGGTTTAGTTAAATTTTGTTGTGGAGGTAATGTAGATTCGTTGGCCTTTTTTTTAAAAGATAGGAAATCTAATGTTTTTTGTAATATTCCGGGTTCCGAATTGACAAAAGGTTGCGGATCGGATATTTCCTCTTGTTTGGGAGTCGTCACAGATGTTGAATTTTTATCGGATTTAGCCATATATTCACATCCTTTTAAGCTCGCCACGCCGATTAAGGCAATTATTCCTAAAATAAGCACAATTTTAACAACAAAAAATCCCAATTGTAATAAAGCTTTTATCAAAAAGAAAAGAATAAATCCGCCCACTAAAAACAAAGCCATTCCAACGGCAGCATTTGTTGCTGAACCCGTCTTAAAACCAAGGTATCCCATGATGATGGATCCGATTAAGATTGCCCATAACAAAAATCGCATTAGCATGTATATTTTCTCCTTTGGATCATAGGATAACATAATTCCAAGGAAAAAATCAACTTTTTTCCTTGGAATAGACTACTTTTTTATTAAGCCTGTGGTTTTTGTTCGGAAAGGCGTTGCCTATAAAGTGCTGCAAAATCCACCGGATTAACTTGAAGAGGTGGCAATCCCGCTTCGCGTGTTGTATTGGCGACAATTGCCCTTGCATAGGGGAAAAGCAAGTGTGGAATTTCCACCAAAAGAAGCGGCTCTATATGTTCTGAGGGCACATTCAAAGTCACCAATCCCCCATAGGTCAATTCACAAATAAAGACTGTTTTTTGATTTTCGGGTGCAACAGCTGTTGCTTTGATGGTCAAATCAACGGTATAAACTTTTTCTGCCCCCTTATTTGCCTTTACATCAATATTGACCGATATACTAGGAGCACTTTTTAATTCTGATAAGATCATCGGAAGATTTGGACCTTCAAAAGATAAATCCTTTACATATTGGGCATTTATTTGAATAGATCCTTCTGTTTGTTCTGTATTTTCTGCCATTTTTTAAAAATCCTCTTGAAAAAAATAAAACTTGGGTTATAATAACCGATACATGTTATACAATTT
The DNA here is from genome assembly GCA_034184445.1 of Pseudomonadota bacterium. Classification (GTDB taxonomy): domain Bacteria; phylum Pseudomonadota; class Alphaproteobacteria; order CAAHEQ01; family UBA3637; genus CALXZG01. The sequence goes on from JAXFZX010000063.1 coordinate 7,613, forward strand.
TTTATTTTGTTTGTAAAGGGAAAAAATGACAACAGGTACATTGATATTAGGATTATTTGCAGCATATTTTATTTGGATGCTGTATCGTGCTTTCAAAGAACCGACCCCAAAGACACCGGATAAGATTCGTTTGGTGTCTCCGGAAACAGGGGAAGTTTTGGAAATGCGTATTGTTCCGACCCCCTCCCGGAAAGCTAAGCTTGACTGGAATGATAATGCTTTTCTAACGGCTTCAAAATTTGTGTTCCAAAAGATTTTAACGGCCTTTGCCCAATGGAATTTAAAAGAATTGAAACAGGCTTTGGCACCTGATGTATATCATGTATTTGAACAAGATATTTTGTCCCGACGGGCTAAGAAACAACAAATGGATTTTTCCTTAATTTGCTTTGATTCGGCGGATATTGTAAAAAAAACTCCCAATAATGATGAGGTGACCGTGCGCTTTAAAACCGAACAAATTAACCTGTTAAAGGATGAAAAAGGTAAAATTCTTGAAGGTGACGGAATGAATATTGCCATTATGCAAGATACATGGGTGTTTAAACAGGTTGGTAAGGAATCGTGGATTGTGACGGCAACCCAAAGTCAGGCGGCTACATGCGCCAAATAATATCCTTATTGTTGATGTTTATCTGGGGCATTTCTGGCTGCTCAACACATCGTTTGTCTCAGGGACGATCTTTTCGGTTGGAAAAAGTGTCCTATTCTGATTTGCCTGGATGGATGGAAGATGATTTGAATGATGCCTATCCCGCTTTGGAAAGGGCGTGCATAAAGCCACAAAAAGGCTGGGAAAAGTTTTGTTTAGGACTTTCGGAATATCAATATGCCCCTTCACGAAAACTGCGGACTTATTTAGAAAAGGAATTGACTCCGTATCGTGTGACTTCTTACGGAAGTCAGACAGGCCGAATCACAGGGTATTATGAATCGGAATTAACAGGAACCAGAACCCGTCAAAACGGGATGCAAGTGCCGATTTACGGCCTGCCATCGGGGTATGTATCGGGAAAGACATATCCCGATCGTTCCGATATTGAAGAAGATGGCATTGATGCCCCTATTATTGCCTGGGCGGATGATCCGGTAGATTTATTTTTGATGCATGTTCAGGGATCGGGTCGGATGGAAACACCAGATGGAGAAATCCACTTAGGCTTTGCCGGCACCAACAATCGTTCATTTACGGGTATCGGTCAAATTTTGGCAAATGAAGGCTTATTAGAAGAAGTGGGGCATTCCATGGTTCAGATCAGAGAATGGCTTAAAGCCCATCCAGAGCAAGCACGCAAGTTGATGGCTGAAAACGACCGGTATATTTTCTTTCGGGAAATTCAAGGGGAAACACCTATTGGCACTGCCGGTGTTCCTTTGACACCATTTCACTCTGTGGCTGTGGATACAGCCTATATTCCAATGCAAACGCCCATGTGGCTTGTGACAACAAAGCCGGATGGTGAAGTGATTCAAACCATCGTTGTTGCCCAAGATACGGGTGCGGCGATTAAGGGGGGTATTCGTGCAGATTACTTTTTTGGGCATGGTGAAAAAGCATTTTTGGATGCCGGACGCATGAATACAACGGGGTCATACTATTTATTGTTGCCGGATTAAGAAATGTTTTCAGAATCGGACATATCTCTTTGGGAAAGTATTAAGCGGACACTTCGTCCTTTATCTTCCAATAAGACGGCAGAGCCTCATCCTTTTCCCAAACGTTTGCGGGTGCATGCTGTTCCCGAAAGGACATTGATGAATCGGTTGGATTTGCATGGTTTGACGGTAGAGGAGGCTTATCAAACACTGCGCCGCTTTTTGTCTGTACACCATAGAGAAAACAGTAAGATTATCACCATTATTACCGGTAAGGGCAGTTCTAAAAAAGAAGGACTTATTCACCATGAGATTAAAAATTGGCTGGATACTCCTTTTTTTAAGGATAAAATTAACGCTGTGCAGTGGTTAAATGGTGGTGGGGCATTGGAAATTAGGCTTAAAAGGAATAAAAAATGATTGTATTGGGTATAGAATCCAGTTGTGATGAAACAGCGTGTGCCATCGTTAATGACAGGCATGAGATCTTATCATCTGTTGTGTGGTCGCAATATGATGAACATCGCCGTTTTGGCGGCGTTGTGCCGGAAATAGCGGCTAGGGCTCACCTTGAAAAATGTGATTTATTGGTGCGTGAGGCTATGGATACAGCCGGTAAAACTTTTTCGGAGTTAGATGCGGTGGCGGTTGCGGCTGGCCCCGGACTTATTGGTGGGGTCTTGGTGGGGGTTATGACGGCAAAGGCTATTGCCCTGTGTCATCATTTGCCATTTGTGGCGGTTAATCACTTGGAAGGACACGCTTTAACGGTTCGTTTGTCATCGGATGTAAAATTTCCCTATTTATTGCTGTTGACTTCCGGTGGACATTGTCAAGCCCTTATTGTTAAAGGGGTTGGACAGTATGAAAAATTAGGGGGCACAATTGATGATTCGGCAGGCGAAGCTTTTGATAAAGTGGCTAAAATGCTGAATATCGGATACCCGGGAGGGCCTAATTTGGAAAAACGTGCCGCACTGGGGAATCCTAAAAAATACGATTTTCCTGTGCCAATGAAAGGCAGAAAAGGATGCGATTTTTCCTTTTCGGGCTTGAAAACGGCAGTGCGTGTTGCAATTGAACGACAAAAAAGTTTATCCGATCAGGATAAAAATGATATGTGTGCTGCTTTTCAATACGCTGTTGTTTCTGAAATGCAAGATCGCTTAAAGCATGCAATTTCTACTTTTAAAGAAAAGTATCCACAGGCAAAAGATATTGTTGTCGCCGGTGGTGTTGCCGCCAATAAAGCGGTGCGTCGGATGATAGAGGAATTAGCCCAAAAATCCGGTCTTGTCTTTTCGGCTCCTCCCATCGGTCTATGCACAGATAATGGGGTGATGATTGCTTGGGCGGGATTGGAACGGTTCCGATTGGGTATGACAGATGACTTTGATTTTCGGGCGCGTCCGCGTTGGCCCCTGGATGAAATACGGGGATGCGTATAAGATCATCTTTTCGTGATAATTTTTGAAATTGAGGATATTCAAAAAAATGTTTTGACTTTTTGTGAAAAAAAATGTATCTTATGAGAACAATTTAAAGAAAGGAAATATTATGGATAGTGCGGAAAATATCGGACATGAGCAACGGCAAATTCGGGTGGAAAAGTTGAAAAAACTTTCGGCGGCAGGCATCAATGCTTATCCGCACAGTTATAAACCCACGGTATCAAGTAAAACATTGGCGGAAAAGTATGCCGATTTGGCTCCCGATACGCAGACAGAAGATGTGGTTAAAGTTGCCGGACGGGTACGGGCCATCCGAAACTCAGGTATGTTTATGGATATATACGATTCATTCGGGAAAATTCAGATTTATACATCCAAAGAAAATTCTGCAACGGATGTTTTGGAAATGTTGGATATGGTGGATATTGGTGATATCGTTGGGATAGAAGGAACGATTCGGCGCACAAAGCGTGGGGAACTATCCGTGAATACAACAAAAATAACAATGCTGGCAAAGGCTTTATTACCGCTGCCGGAAAAATTCCATGGATTGACGGATACAGACACAAAATATCGTCACCGCGAAGTGGATATGATTATGAATCCGGAAACGATTCAAACCCTTGTGAAGCGCAGTAAAATCGTTGAATCTATCCGACAACTTTTGATTTCAAAAGGGTGTTTGGAAGTTGACACCCCCATTTTACAGGTAATTAAAGGCGGTGCAACGGCCAAACCCTTTGTCACACACCACAATACCTTGGATATGGATTTGTTTTTGCGGGTCGCACCGGAATTGTTCTTAAAACGGTTGATTGTTGGCGGAATGCCCGGTGTTTTCGAATTTGCCCGAAATTTCCGCAATGAAGGCATGGACACAACCCATAACCCCGAATTTACGGGAATGGAGGTCTATATCCCCTATAACGATTATAACGACATGATGGACCTGTTCGAAGAAATTGTGCGGACAGCCTGTTTAACCGTGAACGGCACATTGGAAATTGAATATGATGGCAAAAAATTTGATTTAAGCAAACCTTTTGCCCGCCGTTCCATGGCCGATTTGGTCAAAGAATATACCGGTGTGGATTTCATGGACATCAAAACGGATGAAGATGCCAGAAAGGCCGCCGAAAATCTGCATGTCGAGGTTGATGATAAAGCCGATTGGGGACATGTTTTGGCCACCGTCTTTGAAGAAAAATGTGAAGAGTATTTGGTGCAACCGACGCATGTTATTGATCACCCGAAATCCATGTCGCCCCTGACCAAGGAACATCGGTCGGATTCGCGCCTTGTAGAACGATTTGAAACCTTTATCAATTGTAAAGAAATGTGTAATGCGTATTCAGAATTAACAAATCCGTTGGATCAACGGGCACGCTTTGAAGAACAGGTTGCCGCACGTGAAGCGGGTGATGAAGAAGCCGATATGATGGATGATGATTTTGTTGAGGCTTTGGAACACGGCTTGCCACCCACCGGTGGGTTGGGTATCGGCTTGGACAGATTGGTCATGTTTTTGACCGGCAACACATCTATTCGGGATGTGATTGCTTTTCCCACCATGCGAAAAAAACAATAAAAGGAGAAATTGTTATGGCAGAAAAAAAAGAAGCAAAAGAAACAACGGTTGCAAAAGAAAATAAATTCAAAAAGTTATTAACATTAGAACCGATCTTTATTAATAAATTTGCATCCAAATTAAAACCGATGATTAAAATTATTTATTACATTTTATCGGGGATATTGGCCTTATTTTTGTTGTGTGCTTTGTTCACGATTGGGGCGATGGGAATTGCGAGTTTCCTGATCACGGTGTTAATGTTGGGTTTATTCTTTTTGATCGTGCGGATGTGGGCAGAATACATCCAAAATGGTTAATGGCTTTGTTCCCGTAGCTCAGATGGATAGAGCACAGGATTCCTAATCCTGGGGCCGTGGGTTCGACTCCCGCCGGGAACGCCAAAGGGATTTTTCGGCATGAAAATAAACGCTACTTCGGTTGCATTAAACGGAAAAGCCTATGTCATCATGGGTGAATCCGGTGCCGGAAAATCCGCACTGGCACTTGCATTAATTCATCGGGGTGCGACTTTAATAGCTGATGATATGACGATGATCCAAGATGGGATTGCTTATTCTCCCAAAGAATACAGCGGGTGGTTAGAAGTACGAGGAATAGGTTTGATATCTGGATTTTCCGTTTGTCCATCGGCAAAAGTTGGAGCCTTTATTCGCCTAATACCCGATAAACCCGAACGTCTACCCGATATAAAGCAAGGTCAGATACCCGAATTTTGCCTTTGGACAAAGGATAGGTATCAAGCGGATAAAGTTATGGTTATTGATGCCGTTTTGCGACAAAAGTTGAAAGTTGAGTAAAGGAGCTTTAAATGATAGGTATTGTTTTAGTGACGCATGGGCGGTTGGCCCAGGAAATGTTAAGTGTTGCGCAACATGTGGTTGGCCCCCAAAAAGGGGTTGCATGTGTCGGCATAAATCCCGATGATGATATGGAATTAAAGCGTCATGAAATTTTGGAAAAAACGGCCGCTGTGGATACAGGTGATGGTGTTATTGTCATTACGGATATGTTTGGGGGAACGCCATCAAATCTGGCAATCTCTATCATGGAAGAACGCAATGTGGAAGTTATATCGGGCATGAATATACCAATGCTGGTAAAGCTGATGCGAGAACGGTCGGAAACAATACCGGATGCGGTTGCTGCTGCGCAAGAGGCCGGTCGGAAATATATAAATATTGCCTCACATTTATTGAAATTGGATAACTAAATGCATTCAGAAACCCTTATACGGATACAAAATTTAAAGGGACTTCACGCACGGGCTACGGCTGCATTTGTGAAGGTTGCCGAAGGTTTTCAATCTCAAATCAGCGTTGAAAAAGACGGTGAAGGACCTGTGTCAGGGAAGTCTATTATGGGGCTATTGATGTTGGCGGTTCCGATTGGCGAAGAAATTAAAATTATGGCCGAGGGTGATGATGCAGAAGCGGCAATCAACGCTTTGCGTGAACTGATTAACAACAAGTTTGGTGAGGAAATCTAATGCAACAAAGGCTCAATAACATAGAAATATGTCTTGCCGAACAAGAGCGCATCTTAGATGATTTAAATACCGAAGTTTTGCGTTTAGCTAAAATTGTGGCCGGATTGGAAAAACAAGTTGAACAAATAAAAGCCGAACGATCAGAAAACCTTGTTAAGCCATTATCTGAAGAAACACCACCACCGCACTATTGATGGGTTTTATCTGTTGCAGACTTAAGTTGCCCGCAAGCCGCCATGATATCCTCTCCCCGTGATCGGCGAATGGGAGCGGCGATGTAATGATCTTCTAAAATTTTTGAAAAACGATGAATAGCATTATGGCTGCTGGGCTCAAATGGGGCACCTGCCCATGGATGAAAAGGTATCAGATTAAATTTGACTTCCATCCCTTTTACAAGGTCTATCAATCCCAAAGCGTGTTCTGGTTTGTCATTGACATCTTTTAGCATCACATATTCCATGGTAATAAATTGGCGGTGTTCTACACGATTCTGATATGTCCGACAAGCATCCATCAAGACTTTTAAGGGGAATTTTTTGTTCACAGGCATAATTTGATTACGAATTTCATCCGTAGGGGCATGTAGGCTGATTGCCAACTTTACCCCCAAATCCGCCAATGCCGGAATTTTATCCGCTACGCCGCATGTTGACACTGTAATTTTGCGCTTGGATATAGAAATACCATCTCCGTCCATTAAAATTTGCACCGCAGTTTTCAGGTTTTCAAAATTATAAAGCGGTTCTCCCATTCCCATGACAACAATATTGGATAGGTATCGTGTTTCATCTGTCGGAGTTGGCCATTCACCATAACTATCGCGCGCAGCCATAAATTGTCCCACAATTTCACCGGCGGTTAAATTGCGCTTCATTCTTTGTGTGCCTGTGTGGCAAAATCGGCATCCCTGTGCACAACCGACTTGTGTAGAGATGCATACAGCTCCCCGATCCGATTCGGGAATATAAACGCATTCTACCCGTTCTCCGTCTTTAAATTCCATTAGCCATTTACGTGTTTTATCAGAAGAATTTTGTTCGGCAATGATGGTTGGATGTGTGATTTGAAATTCGCTTTTTAATTTTTCTCTAAGAGGTTTGGCAAAAGTTGTCATTTGATCAAAATCAATAACCCCTTTGTTATAAATCCATTGCCATAGTTGTTTGGCCCGGAAAGGTTTTTCGCCCAATTCCATAACAATTTTTTGAATTTCTGAAAAGGGAAGTCCCACTAATTCTTTCATTTATTCACGTCCACAAGATTTTTGAATATCGCGGTAAGCTTTTGAAAACCCCTTTAATGAAAATGTATCAGTTGTAAGGGTTCCGCGCGCCGATCTGCCCTGTAAAACGGCTGTTGATCCTTTTTTCATTTGTGCTACTAATTTTTCATCTGCGGCTTTATTTTTCGTCCAAGCACCACCCTCATAGGATTCTAAGGCAATTCCTTTATTTTTATCCACACTAATCACGGGTGAAGAACCTTTTTTATATGTATATCCGGCTACTACATTAACCACATCAAATTCATTTTTATCCGGATGATGCGCGATTGTTAAGAACACATCACCGCGTTTAGAATATTTCCCTTTTGATTTGGTTGGTATTGTTGCCATATAGCATCTTTTTTCTCCTTGCGCGGAATAGACATAGGCCGTCCAGTCGTCGTATGAGCCCAAAATATCGGGCTTAATATCCGTGGCGATTGCTCCTGTTCCCATCAGGCAACAAATCCCAAATATGCATAGTTTCTTCATTTAAAACTCCTTTTCCCTTAGTTTATACGAAAATTTTATCCAATGCAATAAAAATCTGCCATTTTTATCTAAGGTGCGCGCTCGCGAAAAAAGTTTTGATACTCGGTGGAATAGCGTTGGATCTCCCGCCGCACCGTGTCAAAGCCAAAGGTCTCTGTCAATGTGGGATCTGTTGCCAACAAACTGCGTCCCAGTCCCCAAGAATTATCCGGTAAAATAGCCCCCATATAGGCTAAAATTGTTGGGGCAAAATCAAATGTGCCAAAAGCCCGCTTTTTCTTGATATTATTTTGGGAAACACCGTTGATAAAGATATTCATAACCTGTCGCTCAGGATTTTTAATCAATTTATCATAGACATCATTTGCCATAGCAATATGATCCCCCAATAAAATGATTGCTGTGTCTGATGCAAATGGTTGATTTTTTATCCAATTAACAAAGGCATCAATTTGTTTTGAAGAACACTGAATGGCATCTGTCATATTGCCTTCATGACGGGTGCAAATTTTGGGATTAAAAAATCCGTTTGGAAAATGCGTATCCATGGTTTCCAAAACAAAAAAGAAAGGACGACCGGTTTGTGCGGCTTTCGTAATTTTTTCTTGCGCAAAGCGGAACATGGCCGCATCATTTAATCCCCAACCATGCCCCATCATGTCCGGTGTTAAAGTTCCTTTTTCACGCTCTATTTCATGAATTCCCCAATACCGTTGGAAACCATGTCCTTTTGCAAAATTATCCATACCGGAAAATTCGGCATTTGTACCAAGGATCATGGCCGTTTCGTATCCATTGGCCGATAGGACCTCTGGGATACAAACAGCCCCTGGCAGAAAGGTTTTAAACATGTCTAATCGTGTGCCTTTTAATGGGATTTTTAGGGGAATACCACAAAGACTACTGAACACACCAGCCATTGTCCATTGCGTCCCGGGATACTGATAAAATCGATTAAACGAAGTATGCATTTGTGCCAGTTGGGTCAGCTCTGGGATATAGTTTTTCTTGAAAACGCTTCCGTTGCCATAAGTGTTTTCCATAGATTCCATATAAATGATAATGGCATTTTTCTTTTGGGTAAAATGCACAGATTTGGGATCATAGACGCGATAATGCTCTTTAAAAATTGTGGTCGGATGTGTTACGGAATCATACCATTGATGAATTTTTAGGATATAAACCTGAAATCCCAATGCCCCCACAAGGGATATCCATGCAAATACCCACCGAAAATGGTTTAGTTCCCATTTTTGCGCCATTTTTTGTTTCTTGCGCGGTAGAAGAAGGCTTGGCCGACAAAAAATGATTGTCAGGAATAACGGTAATAAAAATGCATATCCGATTCCTTTTAAATATATCTTAGGATGAGTCCCTTTAATCGGATTAACCAAATGGAACAAAAACTGTTCAAACGAAACGGGTCCAAAGGTGGTTTTCAAAAAAAGCGGATAGCACCATAAAACAAATCCCAAAAACACCAGCAAATAGAAAGAAATTTTTTTTATTTTCATCATGTTTTTCCCTAAGTGAATTTTGGTTTCTTGTATCACATACCGGATATAATGTCAATCTGTTTTTAGACTATTGCGCGACAAAATCTTGACAAAAAATGCAATGTGTGATATACTAAGCGACATTAATAATGAAAGGACCTATTTATGCAAAAAGATTTAGAAAGTTTAGCAAAAGAAATGCAAAAGTTAACCACTCAGCAAAAGAATTATTGGTTGCGTGTGATAGCCGGTGGTCATGATTTATCTTTTCCTACAGCATGTTATCCTTCCCATTTGAGAGAAGAACGGTTCCAGTCAACAAAAAAAGCAATTATTTGGTCACTTTCGGGTATTTTAGCTGGGAAAAATGTAGAGGAATTACCTGTGGTCAGGAAAGGTGTTGATTCTTTTATGTTTGTTTCAAAAGAAGAAAGAGACGAATTTTATAAAGCAGTTCTCCCCAAGGAAACACCTAGTAAAATTGCTGTGAAATCTGCTCATACTTCACCAAGACATAAAGAAGAACGTATACACGAATAAAATTTTAAAAGTTCGATAATGCTTAAAAAATGGCCTTTCCCAACAGTGCCAATATCGAACTCATACAAGCGCATGGAAACAAAAGGGAAGCCACCGATTAAATGGTGGGGGATTGTACGCTATCTTCAAACCAATCAATTATCAGATTTAATGGTACTAAGAGAACGGATTAACACATTGAAAAACAAGATAAAAGAATATAAAACATACCTTTTTCAGTAATGCAACCTACTAAACTTTTTTATATATTTTGCAGGAACATAGCCATCTTTCAACACCAAAAAATAATGTTTGATGGTGGACCATGGGGAAAATTTAATATACTTTTTTGTGCCACTTAAATCCCAATCATAAGGCATCCTGTCAATTTCATCAGGCTTTACAGGGTATATATTTTCAAAATAAGGATCTTTTAAAATCGTTGCTCGGTTATCTTTACAGTAAATGGCTTCTACAATCCCATCTTTTATTAACTGGTCTAAATCAAAAGATAAAACATCTGCATGATGAACCAAATTATTCAAATAGGGGTGTTTATATTCTTTAATCGGAGCTGGTTCTGTTATTACACAAATGGAACGTAAACGCCCATGAAAAGTTTTTTCCAAGTATGCCAAAATATCTTTTATTTTATCAGAGCCGGCATTGTTGTCATAGATGTGTAACCGTTGTTTATATAAATTTGTCCTTTTATCAAAAAGTGATAAAGATTTATAGCCTTCCTCTTTGATTTTATCGTATTGGTATGTATAAAGATATAATTTCATTTTTGTTTTCCTTTAACAGGTAAGGGAAAATGAGATTTATTGTATTTCATCAAAATATCTTACCTTCATTACTAATATAATTTTAACAGCGATTTTTATGTTTTTCAACCTAAAAAGTTCGATAATGCCAAAAATTTAGCATTTTTCAAAAATTTTAATTTCGAACTCTTGCAAATGCTTGCGGATAAAAGAAAAAGCCACCGATTAAATGGTGGCTTTTATAAATGGTGGGCGATTGCACGTTATCTTCGAACTCAGTTTGATGAGTTAAGTGAGTTGGTAGATAAAACTAAAAAATTGACTTTAACGAAACGATATGCTACAACATAATTGAAAA
>JAXFZX010000064.1:0-6004 GCA_034184445.1 Pseudomonadota bacterium
AGTATGTCTTAAATACTTATTATCTTTATGATTTTCAAGTATTTCTTTCATTGATAAATTTTGTAGATTATTGTCTTTTGCCTCCCCAGACAAGATTGTCGGTCGTATGGTATGAGGAATATGGTATGGCTCCATAAAAGTAATCAATTGTTCTAATCCATCAATATTATTCGTATTTATTGTTGAAATGATTGAAACGGGTATATTCTTTTCTTTTAGGATGCGAATTCCCTGTATAACAGCATCAAATAATCCCTCCCTTTTTCGACCTTCATCATGATATTTTCCATATGAATCTAGGCTAATGGTAATGTTTTTTGCTGTTCTTAGAGTGTTTAATTGTGCTTCTGATAAATTTTTAATGTATTCACCATTGGTAGTAATCGTATATAACATTTTTTCTTCGGCTATAAAATTGCATAATTCTGCGATATCCTTTCTTATAAAAGGTTCGCCTCCCAAAATTTCTAAACGAACAATACCTAACTCCTTTAGATGGCGAATCCGTCTTTTTAATATTTCTAAGGAGGGATCTTGCATTTTTTGTTCTTTTTTATAGCAAAAGGTACAAGCACATTGACAATTATCTGTTATCTCTAGACGAGCATAATAAGGTAATCTGTTATCCGCTACATGGTGCTCATGATAATTTAGTCTAGAAGTTTGCTCTGACTTAATTAGAGCCAATTTCATTAAATTTTCTATCAAATATGACGGGTATCCGTTTAGTGAGAAACTTTTTTGTTTCAATAATGTAACTAATTCATCATCTGCGTAACCGACTCGATTAACATCTTCTCCTGAAATTACTAAATTACCATTCTTCGATGTCCTGAAAAAGGTTCCATCTACAAGCGAATATTCTTCCTTCCCCGGATATGGTATGACATCTCTTGGCCTAACATTTTTTTTACATGGAACAGAACGAGAAAAGAATGATAAAATTTCCATCTTATAGCCTTCCGACTCTAATTCTATCATATTTTAAGGTGGGAATCAAGTTTATTCTGTTTCTTCTATTTATTGGGGCTAATTTTTTATTCTTTTAATCAAATCAATGAAAAATGTCGCTTGTCTTTCAAATACCGGCAATGTTTCCGCTGCATTGACTGTTATCTGGGCATTGGGATAATCCTGTGCCAAGATGTGATAGCAGGCACTCATTTCTGTATTAATTTTCCCTAAAATATCTTGATTTTGATATCGAACTTCCCAATCTATCGTGGCATGTTCTGGAGTACTGTTGCGCTTGATGCTACCAGCAATAACCCCTACATATAGGGCTGTCCCCTGTGGTATAATTGATTTCATATCTTCTTTTTTGCACAGATCTTAAGAGATTTTCAAGAAATATCTTACTCAGATAGAAATGTATCTCATTTGCTGAATATTTGTTCTTGTCCTATGGCTTTTATTATTAAAATAATCCGGTAAATAAGTTTTACTAACTAACTGGGCTACCTGGAAACCACCAGGAACCCTGAAATATCCTATTGTTCGGCAACGTTTTTTGCGTTAGACAAAATTCTGTCACAGTCACCTGTACCACCAGACTGTGACACATTTTTCGAACGATGTCAAGATCGTCTTTTGAATTTTTTTAAGATACAAAAAAGCCGAAAAATTTCGGCTTTCTTTTAATGAATAATCGATTTCATTGTTAAGGTCTTACACTTTTAATTAAATCAATTAAAAATTCTGCGTATTTTCCCAAATCGGCAACGGCAATATGCTCGTCTACGGTGTGGGCCAGTTTGGGATTGCCCGCCCCACACATAAGGGTATCCATACCAAGTGCCTGATAAAAGCCCGCTTCGGACGCATAGGAAATTTCAAACTCTTCCGTTTTCAAAAGGTCTTTTGCGGTTTGTGTGATACGGCTTGCCGGTTGCTTTTCAAATGCCGGTAAAGTTTCCGCCGCATTTATCGTTATTTTGGCATTGGGATAATCCTTTATCAAGTTTTGATAAAAGGCGTTCATTTCTGCATTGATTTGCTCTAAAATATCCCGATTTTGATACCGAACTTCCCAATCTATCGTGGCATAATCGGGAATACTGTTGCGTCCTATACCGCCATTAATAACCCCGACATTTAGGGTCGTTCCTTGTGGCATATAAGCCGCATTTAATTCCTCAATCTTTGAAATAATTTTTGCCGCTAGATAGGTTGCATTTGTTCCAAGACTTGGCGTGCCCGCATGCCCTGTAACACCCTTGATACAGGTTTGATAGCCCGCATAACCGCGATTACCGATGCACAATTTAAAATCGGTCGCTTCACCAATCAGGGCATAATCCGGTTTAATACGTTTCTCCACTAAAAATCTGGTAATTTGTTCTGCGCCATAAACGGTTGTTTCTTCATCACAGGTTAGGGCTAAAAATATTGGCAAAGAAATTTGTTTTAATTCTGGTAGTAATCCCAATACCACAGCAATAAAGTGTTTCATATCCATGGCTCCACGGCCATAGACCTGTTCGTCACGAATAATACCTTGCAAAGGATCAGTTTCCCAATCGGCCGGTGTAGCTCCTACCGTGTCCATATGTCCGGATAAAACGATGCCGCCTGATATATCACACATTCTACTAACATTAATTCCGGCCAAGATGTTCATTTTGCCATCAGGATTAGGGATGAGCTCAAAGACAATCCCATTCTCCCGCAGATAATTGGTAATATAATCCACCATTTCGGAATTATCTTGCACCGTCGGATCCGTCCGAATTTGTATCAAATCACATAAAATATCGGCAATAGATTTCATCTTTTATTTCTCCATTGTTTTCTGGTATCTCTTGCAGCCTTAATTGCCATTTCAACCGCTTCTTCGGGAGTCGTAGCTTTACGGAATAGAATCCTTTTTCTGTCATCCAAATATGTGTCCGCCAGTTTATCTGCCCAACCGCCAAAGCCGGTTAAACAAATCACAGGAATATTCGCTTGATAGGCGATAGCTGTTTCGGTTAGTGTCCCCGAACCGCCACTGATGGCAATAACCGCATCACACGATAGGACAAGTGAAAATTCTCGTCCGCCACCCCGTTCCAATCCGCAGGGAATAATAACAGTCGGGGCATTGTCATCATCCCACAGGTCTTTCCCTTTCCCATAGGTCACACCAACGGTTATTCCACCGGCTTTTTGTGCACCGCGACAGGCACAGGTGGAAAGTGAATCACTGTCTTTCTCGGCACCAAACACTAAGATTGCATTATTTTTGGCTATTAATTGCCCTATTTTTTCGGCGATTTGTTCGGCATCCTTCGAGTATGTTAAATCTGTCGCGGATCCCATAACCCCAATTTGTAATTGTTTCATTTTAATTCTCCTTCAATAGAAAGTTTTGTTAATAGATTAAAAAACAGATAATTTTCAAAGTAAGCAGATAAAATCAGACACCCTTACGGGTGACGATGGGCGTGAACAACCGTCAAGCCGTTAACAAAAAATGATAAAAAAGATGTTTTATCATATAACATAACAATCTCATTTTATCGGATAAATTTCCCTGAGTCAATAGGTTTTTTACTTTTTTAAAAAGTGTTTTTTAAAACGACATTTAAATATTGACAATGAGTATGATTTAATATAGAAATAATGTAATATCAATCGAGGTATTATCATGTCAGATATTGTTAAATCAAAAGGTTGGAATTGGGAAATGATATCGGATAAAGGTGTGCCCGGTCAGGAAAATTCCAAACTGGGTTCCGGGTATCTTTCTGAGGATATTTGGAAAAATCCGGCACCGATTTCTTATTATCTTTTATCACGTTGGAAGAAGCAAGGAAAACATTCATTTCTGGATTTGGGATGTGGGCTCGGGCGTCATACCATTCTGTTTGGCATGAGCGAATTTGATGTATCTGCCTTTGATATCAGTGAAAATGCTTTGGAACGGACCGCTAAATGGGCGAAAGAAAAAGGGTTGAACATCAATATCAAACAGGGGGATATGTTAAATTTGCCATTTGATAATGAAAGCATGGACTGCATTTTATGTCTGAACGTTATATCTCATACGGATACCCGGGGCATGTATAAAGTCGCCGATGAATTAAAGCGTGTCCTAAAACCAAATGGCGAGTGCTATCTGACTTTAGGATCAAAAGAAACATGGGGGTACAAGCAAAATTGGCCGGTTGTTGATGCCAATACAAAGTTGCGTGATGAGCCGGGGCCTGAATATATGGTACCTCATTTTTATGCCGATTATGATTTGATATTTCAGATTTTTAAGAATTTTGATGTTTTGGATATCCAACATATCGGAACATATCACACGGTTAATGGCCAAAAGCAGGAAAGCTATCACTGGCATCTTTTAATCCGAAAGAAATAAGACGCGATTATTTCTTTAGATACCATTTGGCAAAGTCATCCAAGGCGTGTCCCCAAAAGGTTGCTTCACGATTCCGGTCAATGGCACGCAGTTCACTTAAAGTCATTATCTCTCCATCAGGAATATAGAATTTATCATGCCACCGGCCAAGTTTCCCGCGTGCTTCATAGGCTATGCTTCCTGTCCCACCGCCCAAAAAGACAACAGGTTCTTTATTCGGTTCACAATAGGAAAAACAGTGTTCCAGTCTTGCCTTTCTGTTCGGGATGTCTTTCATCATCTGCAAAAACAGCTCCACACCGATTTGTTTGTCAAAATAGGCATTATACGGCCCGGGGAGCCCTCCTAACGCTTCAATATAAAGCCCCGTATCGGATTTTAAAACAGGCTTTCCCATTTTATCGGCGGCATATTTTGCACTAAAAGCCGCAACTTCGGCGCAGGTTTTAGCCTGAATTTCCGGAACAGAAAAATCGGGCTTCATAATTTCCAATTCAATTCCATATTTTTGGCCAAGAAAGTCATTGGCTTCTTTTACTTTATGCGGATTGGTTGTCAGATAGATTAGTTTTTCGGGCATAAGGTATCCTTTCCTTTCAAAATCAATTCTTTGGCTTTTTTGACATCGGTTTCATCACTTAATTTAAGACCTAAAGATTTTAGCTGTTGAAATAATTTTTGCTTTTCTTGCCGGATTTTATCCGGAGAAGCATCAGAAAAATCAGCGGGGCTTTCATATTCAACAACGGTTCCCAGTCCTTCTACTTCCTGAAAGACAAAATGAAGGTCGTCTTTCTTCACTTCCGTGACGTCATAGCACACATGGACAAGTGTCTTAAATCCCAATGCCTGAAATAACTTTTGAGCTGTATCCAAATCATCACAGGGAATGTTGTATTTTTCCTCGGAAATGACTTCACCATTTAAATATTCTTTTTTCTTGTAAGTAATCTTTTTATAAACCTGGTTTTCTTCTTTTAAGTATCTGAGTAATACAGCATGCGATAAAATATCCAAAACATTTTCTTCCGTTATGGGGAGTTCATTTTGTGACAGATATTCATCCTCAACCCGACCATGCAAAGAAACAATAAATCCCTGTTCCTGCAACAATCGGATTTGATCTTCCAAATTTTCTAAAAGCCACGATGTTATTTCAATCTGTTTCATTTATTATAAATCAATCTCTTTTTCAATGACTTGACCGGCTTTTGAAGCGATTTCAAAGGCTTTTGCGGTCGGTTTACTTTTCAACACGCGTACTAGTTTTTCATCTTGGAACAGCAGGGCTGCTTCATTATCTATCCCATAGGCAATTCCTTCATATTTCCTCATCTGGTGTAGGAAAGCCGGCCGACGATAAGGCTCTTTCAGGTAATGGGGGCAACAAATACCTTTCAGATATCCCAAATTATCCATAATAGCCAATTTTTCTTTTGCTTTTTCAAAATCCAATTTATCTTCTGCCGTCATAAAGGAGTCTGTGCTTGATTTTTCGAACCAACAATTGGCACCGGCACTTAGGCCCGATAAGATTATTCCCTTATCATATGCTTGCCTCAATAGTGGAAGAACACCATGCTTTGCCCAAGTATCTTGCATAAATTGCGTATTTCCACCTCCAACATAGATAATATCGGCGGTTAAAATCTTTTC
>JAXFZX010000065.1:0-3608 GCA_034184445.1 Pseudomonadota bacterium
AAGTAGGCCGCCGCCATCAGGGGTGTTGTTCCATAGACTTCATCTTGTCGGTTCACATCGGCGCCCTGTTCTACTAAAAAGCGTAAAATATTCGGATTTCCATTACTGGATGCGGCGGCAAAGATGGGGGTAATTCCCGTTTCATCGGACACATTCAAATCAAAACCCTTTTGCATTAAGAACGCAATCACCCTTAGATCTTGCGTATTTGCCGCTGCCAACGCCATTATTTTGCGATTTTGAAAAATCTGCGGATATTGCGCAAAAGCCTTATCAACATCTTCCAATTTGGCCTGTCGCCACCATACTCGCGTTAAAGGGGCTGGCACCGATTGTTCCAACGCTCTCAAATAGGCTCTTACTTCTTCCCCCCGTGCCATAGATACCATCGTGCGACCGGACCTAGTTGTTGCCATAACATCTGCCCCATGTTCCACCATGAAACGAACATTATCCACATTATTATAGCGAATAGCAAACATCAGGGGCGTGTTTTGAAATTTATTCCGATGATTGATATCTAAACCCTGTTCAAGCAAAAAGGCAATTGTTTCCGGTGTTGTTTCATTCGTCACATAGGCCAAAGCTTCATTTCCGTCAATATCCTGAATTTTAGGATTGACTCCATTTTCAATTAACCGCTTGATCAAGTGCAAATTATTGTTTTGCACCGCCACCATTAACAAGGGTAATTTGGCCGATAAATGAGGGGCATTTGTGCGGTTTAAATCAAGGGATTCTTTTTGCTTTGAAACACGGGGAACGGAGTGATTCTTCGCCCAATGGATATCACGGGAAAAGCCACTTTCCTGCATTTGGGGCGACAATGCGCCGGATTGTTTGATCTCTTGCCAAATTTGTTTCAGGTCCAATCGTGATCCAAAGATAACCACCGCCCCGATGATTAAAGCTATGATAACACTCCCGCGCGAACCCGTTTTCACATTTCTTTCAATTCCTGCATCATTTGGCATATGTCAAGCTCCTTTCTCATAAAAGTATAACAAATTTTTCTTGGGAACACAACTGCCTTTCTCAAAATAATTTTCCGTTTTTGTTGACAAAAAGTTTGTTATATGGTATTTTATGGATAGGAGAACTTTATGCTCATAGAACTCATGGAATTGGCGCAAAAAAAGATGGTGTGCTCTTTTGATACCACCAATCGCCGCCAAGGCCCTTTTACAATCTATGACGAACATAATAACATAAGGGCGCGTGGTTTTTATTTGGACGATCTGCGCGAAGGACCTTGTGAAACATACCATCCCAGCGGAACTCTTTGGGTTCGGTTCAACTATCATGACGGGGCATATCATGGCCCCTTTGAAATGTTTTTTGAAAACGGCCTGCTAGCTGAGCAAGGATTCTACAAAAATGGGGTCAAGGACGGTTGTTTTCGCACCTACTATTCATCGGGCTTATTGCGTTCAGAATGCATGTATCATAACGGTCTTCCCAATGGTTCTTACCGTTTTTTTTGGAAGAACGGTCAATTGGAAACAGATTGCACTTATCGCGCGGGAAAGGTCCATGGCCTTTGCACGCGTTATCACGAAAATGGGCTTTTATGGGAAAGATGCCGTTTTAATAACGGCATGCGTGAAGGTTTATGCTCAACTTATCGTCCTGATGGCCTTTTAAATAAGCCCATCTTTTACCAACATGGGGAAAGGGTAATGACGGATTCCTCCCAATATGTTAATACACATACCATTTTATGCCCTTCACCATCATTTGAGCACCAACATTCATAATCTTGTGTATTGACTATATTGGTAATAACAAACCTCCCCCAACCAAACGGCGGAGGAGGTTATATCGGTAAGAACCTTTATTTTGCTTCTGCTTTTTTGGCTTTTGGTTCTTTTTTGGCCTTATCGGCTTTAACGGGCTTTTCGGCAGGTTTTTCTGCTTCTGCCGGAACCTCAACCACTTGACCAGAATCTTTACCTTTGGCTGTCACATCACGATCAACCAATTCCACAATAGCCATCGGGGCACAATCCCCAAAACGGAAACCGGCTTTCAGGACGCGGACATAGCCACCTTTACGATCCTTATAGCGCACACCCAGAACGGCCAACATTTTTTCAACAGCCTTTTCATCCCGCATGAAGGATAATAATTGGCGGCGCACATGCAATGTATTTGTTTTGGCCTTAGTCACCAATTTTTCAAAGATGGGCCGCAATTCTTTTGCTTTGGGCAAAGTTGTTTTGATTTGCTCATGTTTGACCAAAGATACGGCCATATTGGCAAACATAGAACGCCGATGGGCGATTTTTTTATTAAGTGTTCTTTTTTTAAAACCGTGACGCATTTTATTTTCCTTTCATGTTGTAGGGCCTTGCGCACAAGACCGATAAAGTTGCCAACCATCCACACCCGTCAGGCAATGTAAAGGTCAGACGTCCAAGACCACCTTGGGCGATTTTTTTAATTTTCGGCATCCACCGTGGCGGATAAAGCCTCTAAATCTTCCGGAGGCCACCCTTCCACTTGCATACCCAAGTGAAGATCCATACCAGCTAACAATTCTTTGATTTCATTCAAAGACTTCCGGCCAAAATTCGGTGTTCTAAGCATCTCAGATTCCGTCTTTTGAACCAAATCACCGATATAGATAATATTATCGTTTTTCAAGCAATTTGCCGAACGTACCGACAATTCCAATTCGTCCACTTTCCGAAGCAGATTTTTATTAAACGGCAATTCCGCAATTTTATCTTCAATTGTGGTTTCTTCCGGTTCTTCAAAGTTTATAAAGACTTTCAATTGTTCTTGTAAAATACGAGCCGCCAATGCCACAGCATCTTCCGGAGTCACAACACCATTTGTTTCCACCGTCAAATATAATTTATCATAGTCCGTTTGTTGTCCGACACGGGCATTTACGGTTTTATAGACAACCGATTTGACCGGTGAATAAATAGAATCAATTGGAAGAAGTCCGATTGGGCAATCTTCCGGCCGGTTTTGCGCTGCCGTCACATACCCTTTACCGGTTCCGACAATCATTTCAATTTCAATGCTGGCGCCTTTTTCCAAAGTGCAAATGACCAAATCCGGATTCATCACTTCCACCGTATGATTTGTGACAATCTGAGCCGCCGTCACAACCCCTGGCCCCGTTGCATTCAAATAAATGCGTTGCGGACCTTCGGCTTCCACCTTTAAGGCCAACGATTTAATGTTCAGGACGATTTCCGTCACATCTTCACGCACGCCAGGAATAGACGAAAATTCATGCGACACACCGGCGATTTTGATGGCGGTCACCGCGCCCCCCTGCAAAGAAGACAGCAAAATCCGGCGCAAAGCGTTTCCCAAAGTCGTCCCAAAACCGCGTTCTAACGGTTCAACAACCATTGTAGACTTAATTCCCGGGATGACTTGCTCATCCGTGCATTTATCCGGTTTAATCAATTCCTGCCAATTTTTTTGTATCATCATCAGATGTTTCCCCTTTTATAATTAGTGTTCTCGGAACAAAAATCCGTTCAGAACAGAATTAAACTCTCCGGCGTTTACGAGCACGGCAACCATTATGCGGAAGCGCAGTAATATCCTTAATAGAGGTAATTACCAAACCGGCCGCTTGAAAG
>JAXFZX010000066.1:0-13467 GCA_034184445.1 Pseudomonadota bacterium
CCGTTTTTCAGCAAGGCCAATCGGATATTTGTTCCCCCGATGTCTGCCAATAGTACTGACTTCATGATTTCCTCCGTTCCGATTGCCGCATATAAATTTCTTGGGCAGTTTCTAATTCTTCGGGCGTATTGACACCGTGCAATTCTTCGGCATTTCCGATTACAACACTGCATTTTAGACCCTCTTGTCGGGCGATTGCCACAATATCCGTTAAATAATATTCTCCTGCCACATTATTATTTTTTATTTGTTTTAATAACCCCAGAGCCTTTTCTCCATTTAGGCACATAACCCCTGAATTACATAACCGAATAGCACGTTGTTCATCAGTGGCATCTTTGTATTCCACGATTTTATCTAAGCCATTTTGTCCCATCACAAGACGACCATACCGTCGGGCATCCGAGGGCATAAATCCCAAGACAACAATATCGGCTCCACTTTGATAATCCGCGATCATCTTATTTAGGGTTTCAGGTAAAATTAAAGGGGTATCGCCAAATAAGACCAAAATGCATCCCCGAAAAGGCTTTAATACTTTTTTTGCCGTTAAGACAGCATGTGCCGTTCCCAATCGGTCCATCTGCACAACCGTTTGAGCAGGCTTTACCACCTGGGCCACATTGTCCATATGAGGGCCCACCACCACAGTAATATCATGAATATCTGATTGATGAACGCTATCTAACAAAATTCGGATCATTGGTTTGCCACAAATAGGGTGCAGAACTTTTGGTAAATCCGATCCCATTCTTTTCCCCTGTCCAGCGCCTAAGATAATTGCTTTTACTTTCATATTCATCCTTTATCCAATAAAAACACCATGATCCACGGCAAAAAGCCTTAAATGTTCGCGTAAATTTTCCGATACAGTTTCCAATTGCCGATCCAAATATGCCGATAAATCACCTTGATTCATTGTCCGGACAACCGCCTTAATCGCCCCCAACGCCGCCGGATTCATGGACAACCGGTGAAATCCCAATCCAATTAAAGCCATAGCTTCCAATGGGCGACCGGCCATTTCCCCACATACTGAGCAGGGAACACCAGCAGCCGAACACTTAGTATTGATGATTTTTAATACTTTTAAAAATGACGGCATTAAAGGATCATACCTATTCCAAATAGCGGGATTACCCCGATCCGCCGCAAAAATAAATTGCATTAAATCATTGGTGCCAACGGATACAAAGTCAACCTCTGTCAACAAATCGTCTAACTGGAAAATTAGGGATGGGACTTCTAACATCGTTCCAATTTTTACGGAATTGGGTAGTTTTCCATCTGTGATCTGCGCCATTTCCAATAACAGAGTGCTTTTAGCTTCCCGAAATTCGCGAACTGAGGAAATCATGGGAAACATGACATATAAATCCCGTCCGGCGGCTGCCCTTAAAAACGCGGCCAATTGATTTCTAAGGAGTGCGCGCCTGTCCAAGGTCATACGAATAGATCGCCACCCCATGGCCGGATTGCTTTCTGCTTGTCGTTCAAAATAGGGCAATACTTTATCCGAGCCGATATCCAATGTTCGGAAAATAACGGGTTTATCCTTGGCTTGAATAATGGCTCGTTTATAAATAGCCGTTTGCGTTTTAATATTAGGCAATTCATCCGTTAGCATAAATGGCAATTCCGTTCTATATAGCCCAATACCATCGTAGGAAAAACCACTATCCGCTATTAAATCATGTGATAATCCGGCATTCATATTTAAGGATATGGCCACTCCGTCTTGGGTGACAGCCGGCAGTTCCTTCATAGAGGCATATTTTGCCCGCAATCTTTTTTGCCGGTTTGTTTGGGCATTTAAAGCATCCAAAGTATCATCCGATGGGTTTAAATAAACATTTCCCCCTGTGGCATCCAAAGCCACCAAATCGCCATCCGAAAAAGTTTGTATTACATTTTTAATTCCGCAAATTAAGGGAATATTCATAGAGCGGGTCACAATAACCATATGCATGGTTTGGGATCCTTCTTCTAAAATAATGCCCTTAATTTTCTTTAAGTCATAGTCCAACAATTCAGCTGGTCCCATACTTTTAGCCACCAAAATAGTTTGTCGCGACATTTTCTTTTTGGGATAAGCTTGCCGATTCGTGCGTCGTAAGTGGCGCATTACGCGTCCGACTAAGTCCTGCACATCGTGAATCCGCTCTTTGATATAAGGATCCGTCATAAGCTTCATTCGCGCTGTCACTTCTTCCCCGATTTTTTGAACGGCTGCATCTGCCGAAAGACCCGTTTCAATGGCCTTCATCATTTTGGCAATCCAACCCTTATCCTTAATAAACATCAAGTATGTCTCAAATATGTCGGATTGATGACCACTCATGTGCGAGGTTGCCAAAATCCGATTGACTTCGCGCTCTACACGACTTAAAGCTCTTAATAATTTCTGACTTTCTTTACGACTGTCGGTCGCCAATAATTGGATTGGCTGTTCCAACCGTTTATGGACAACAACACGCCCCAAGGCAAACCCAGATATTAACCCCGTTCCTTCAATCTTTTGCCGGCCGGCAGATGGTGCAACAACAACTTCGGCCTTTTTAAACAGATTCCCTGAAATCATTTCCCCAATGACTAAACCGATTGTTTCCAAAACTTCAATTATATCTTGGGAAAAAGATTGTATCTGTTTGGTTTGAATAGCCAACACCCCTAACAATTTATTGGAATGAATAATTGGAACTCCCGCCAAAGATTTAAACGCTTTTTCCTTTGTTTCGGGCTTATAGACAAAACTGCCGTGTGACCAAGCGTCTTCTGCAATTAAAGGCTTGCGTTGTAGAGCTATTTCACCGACAAGTCCTTCTCCAATTCGTAAGAATGTTTCATGAACGGCTTTCTTATCCAATCCCCATGTAGCACACAACTCCAAAATATCTCCCGGCCGAGCCACATAGCAAGAACACACATCAACCTTTAATTGTTCGGCAACTAACCCGACAATTTTGTCAAGACGATCCTCAGGGCTTATATCCCGAACACTCAATGCCCGCAAATTCCGCATGATATTACGGACAGAAATATGATCTGTTTTTGATTCTTTATTTTCCATATTGCCCCCATCATAACCCGAAACATTTTTGCCGTCAAGCCTTAATCGGCACAAAATCAGAAAAAAGGTCAGGCAGCCTATAAGCCGGGTTTTGTCGGGGACGATCATTCGTCTGGGGCGCGCATTACTGTTCGCCTCTAGCGACTTACCTCTTGATACCCAGTCAAAAACACCTGTTTGACGGGACGAATCCCGAGTATCTTTTTTTAGTCTTGCTTCCGATAGGGTTTGTCGTGCCACCTTTGTCACCAAAAGTGCGGTGGGCTTTTACCCCGCCGTTTCATCCGTTCCGTGGCATGCCACGGTGGTTTGTTTTCTGTGACGCTTTCCGTCGGGTCACCCCGCCCGGACGTTATCCGGTATCGTGTTTCTGTGAAGCCCGGACTTTCCTCAAAAACCGATGGTTTTCGCGATCATCCGACCACCTGACCAAATGGAATTATACCGAAATACTTCCTAATTGTCAAGATGTTATTCCCAAATAAATTTTTCTCATTTGTTCCTTATTTTTGCTTATTGCTAAAACTATTACTTTCAACTTTTTTATACCACGGATTACGATAAAATCCATCTCGCCTGATTTTTTTCTTGACAAGCATAAAAAAATGATTATAATAGGGCTAACTTTTGTGCCTCTGTGGCGAAACTGGTAGACGCGACAGACTCAAAATCTGTTGATGGCAACATCATGTTGGTTCAAGTCCGACCAGAGGTACCAAGTATTACAACCACCATTTCAAGGGTGGTTTTTCAATTCCGACATCAATTCATTCTGCACTACCGTTTGAATTCATTGTGTTTCATTGCTTTGCGCGCAAAAATAATTCACTGGATTATTTTTGCTTGCGCAGTTATTTTATAAGGCTTCTTACGAGTTCGATAAAAGTTCGTTTTAGAAAGCCCACTTTTCGTGAATTATCGAACTCACACGGGCAGATTTCTCCAAATTATCTGCTTTTTAATCTGGACTGTTGAAAGGCATACGCCACAACTTTTAGGCGCTTGAACCCAGAAGAGGACACGCGTATCACATGTTTTTGGGAATCCAAATTTGTATTTTTTTCATACGCCACCATAAAGTCTAATGAGGCATCACTCAAAATTTCCTCCGTAGATTTATGAGGGGCTTTTTCGCGACGTTCACGAATTTGCTGAGGTGTCGGGCGTTCATCTGTTATACCAAAGGGCATGAAATGCCGCATAAAGGAGCGCCAAGCAAAAGGCAAATTATCCTTTATTTCCGTTATTTCTGTATATCCTTCTATTTTCTTGGTTTCTGTTTCAGTTTTATACCCAATTGTTTTCAACAACTTCCTAAGATCTTCTCCAGACACCATCATCTGCTCGGACGGTAACACCGTATATTTTGGAAAAATACCAATACCAGCCTCCGCCAATTTACGCCAGGGGAACAATACCCCGGGATCCGCTTTTCTGTCAGGAGAAACATCACTATGCCCAATCACATTATGAGGTTTGATATGATGGCGAGCAATGATACTTTTACTAAGCCGAATCAAACTGTCCATTTGTTCGGGAGTATACTCGGTTGTACTTCCAAAAGTAGGGTTTTCAACCTCAATTCCAATGGCATGAGCATTTATATTGTCCGCCCCGCCAAGCACTTCCGCCCAAGACGAAATCCCCGCATGATAAGCACGTCTACTTTCATCAACACACTGCAAAATAGTCCCATCTCTATGGATAACATAGTGTGCTCCGGCATAGTTCTTTTCTTTTAAAACACGTTCAATATCCGTTTCAAAAGAACAGTGAATAATTAACTGATCGATTTCGGTAGGTTGTTTTGTCCCTTTATGAATACGTTCATCAAAATGCTCTGCATCAGGGGAATTTTCTATTGGAAAGTAAACAATTTCCTTTCCTTTTAAAAAAATATCATCTTCAGGAATATTCATTCTGTGATTATTGACTGAATAGCTTTTAAACATATAATTTTTTCCTCCCTTGTTTTTGAAATGCAATTACTATATCACGCTTTTTTATTTTTGTCAACTATTTACATAATACGAATATTTCTCACGAAAAATAGTATTTTCTAAAGCGCCAATTTTTTAAAATCCACTAAATTCTAATATTCTGAAAATTACCACCGATAAAATTGGTGTTTTTTTCTAATTCCAACTTCAACTTGTTTCACCTGTTTTAGTATTTTTTACCTTACTAATTGAATAAACAATAGAATAAATTAATGCCAGTATAGTAATTGAAAAAATACGATGTGTTTCCCAAGAGTGTATAATTACATGTTTTTTGATGATTGAACACCAAATAAAAGGATAAGTTCCAATAAATAATAAAGGAATAACAATAGATTTCTTTAATACCATTTTATATTTCTTTAGTAATAATCCCATAATTGCAATCATAATTATCATGCTTCCTATCAATACAGGAACACTGTAATATAATTCATTCAGATTTTTAACGATTGCGTGACTAATCGTATCTGATGGCTTACCTAGACGAAATATTATCTGATTAATGGCATCAAAAAATAAATTTTTCCCTAGTATTATGGAACCAACACACAATTTACCAATCCACATACCAGCATATCCAATTACCCAGCATACAGTTGATATGGCTATTTTTTTTATCTTTACAAGACAATCGTCATGATTCAGTATAGCAAAAAAAACTAGAGGAATACCTAAGGAAACCAAAGGATAAGTAAAGAAATCAAAAAACACCGTAACGATACCTGTTAAAAAGAAAAAGTACCAATATTTTGAAGAATAATATATATCCTTTTTTATAAATATAAGACAAGATAGGAGAGTAATATAGTACATACAAGAAGATGTCAAACTTAATACAGAACCAACTGGATTAAGGATTAAAGCCCCTGCTAAAAAAGGTATAGACAATTTATATCCTCCTTTTACGTATAAAGATATCATTAATATACACAAAAGAAAAGTCTGAATAACCATATTCAGTACTCTGATATCAGAAACTGTAAAAAAGGCTAATAATGGTTTAAAAATAACCAAATTGCCATGCCAGTATCGAGGATAATCCTTACGAAAAAAATTTTTACTTTTTCCTGAAGAATAATTAACTAATGATTGTATTCGTTTGGGAGCAAAATGGGGAACCAACATAGCATCTTTCATACGAACTTTTAATTCTTTTTTAGTAGGAAATAATGCTCCAGACAATATTATCGTATCAGAAAAATAATCCATATTTGACATGGGATATTTAGGGGCCCAATGGGAGCTTTTTTGATAAATATTCAAAAAATGATTGGATATATTTGCAGTTATTGGTTCTAGTGGAATATGGTACACAGCGATCATAGACACCATCCCAATAAGAATAGCAGCCATTAATGTTGTAATTGCTAAACAAAAATTATTTTTAAATAAAAAAAACAATATAACCTTCTTTATCATATTCTCATAAATTATTTTTGATACTAACATAGAAGTAAATTATTGTCAATAAAATTTACCCAAATTAGGCAATTTATCATTATTTTTCATAATTCCTGTTTTATGCGAATATTTTGAAACAGGCCTAGTCAAACGCTTCCCTCATTGATTGTTTGCTGCTTTACTTTTATTGCAGCTATTCAGAGTTTTTTTACCGGAATGATTTTAGAAAATATCATTCATAAAAATAAACAAAACTTTGAATTACACCTACTGCAAATTAATAATTCAAAGAACAAATGACCTTTTCCGTATCTAGGACATCAACGTTCTCAAATAAAATTTCAGGAGTTCTGTCTACTAGGCCAATTTTTTGAAATCCGCTGGGTGTTTGGCTCGGTATTCGCTAAGCGCGCTGTACCAAATCAAACGGCTCCCTTTTTGGGAGCTGATTCTTTTATATTTTCCAAGCGCTTGTGCTGGTTCGATAAACACCCCTTCCGAAAGTGCCTATTTTCGTAAATTATCGAACTCAAAAATTTTATTTCTTTTTTAATCAAGAAGTTATATAAATTTAAACTAGGCTATCACACAAAGACAAACCAGCATTTCTATGAAATTCATGATTATAACAAAGGGAAGAATTGAAGTGTATATTTAATCATGACATAAAGTCCTATCAAATGCTTTTTGGGGTACTTTATTTTTGGGTTTTTGTTTCATCGCATTAATGGTAACCAAGCCAACAATCATGCCAAAAGCAGCAAGAAGTCCAAGTGCGTCTGCTTCATCACTTTCTTTTCTTTTTTTTCTTTTTTGATTAATTTCTTGTCTCTCTTGTTGTAACTTTTGTAACAAAACAGCCTTATCAACCTGTTGGGCTTCTCCTGAACTGTCAATCACCTTTTCCATCTCAGATAGCTGAGACAATTTTATATCCTCAATATCTTTTTTCGATGGACTGCGATTACACCCTAACTGAGTAGCTGCCAACGTGGCGCCAAGCATTATTCCAATCATTCCTTTTTTCATATCCATACCTCCTATTTTACTTACACTCTCTTCTCAGAAGTATACAATTGTATTGTACCATAAAAGTTAAAAAAAGTCAAGAGATCAACACCATCACCAAATACTAACTAGTATAAATTCTTGGCCCGATGTTCTTTCAGTAAGCGGTATAAAAATTAACGACCTTGAAAATTCTGCATTACGTTTTTTAGACGAGCACACATTTCAATTCGTGTTCTTTGAGCAGAAACTTTTGTCTGTCCTATTTTTGCTACCACTTGCGGTGCGTATGGCCGAACCTCTGGATAGTTCTTATAATTTTCAATATAGTCCCCAACTCTGTCCAAAGGATATGGTCTATTTGCTTTTAAATTTCTTTCTATATTTTGTATTATTTTTTTTACCTTCATACAATGCACACTACGCCGTCCTGCCTTTGATCGTAGGGTACTTGCTTTCTGTAATCTATGTTCAAAAGCCTCTTCTGCAATAATTTCATCTATCACACTATCACACATTTTAATCATATTCTTCCGTGAAAGTAGTTAAAATTTCGGTGTCTTTTAACATAAAATAAAAAAAATCAAGTAAAATTCTATTGAGTTTATTATAGGCAATTTAATTTAAGGAATGTAGCTTCTCAAATTAAAATTTCAGGAGCTCCACCTGCTGTGCCAAGTTTTTGAAATCCGCTAAATGATTGGCTCGATGTTCTTTAAGCACGCTGTACTAAATCAAGCGGCTCCACTTTTGGGAGATGATTTTTATATTTTTCAAGCGCTTGTGCTGGTTCGATAATTACCCCTTCCAAAAGTGTCTATTTTCGGAATTTATCGAACTCTTGAATATCTGTTTTGCATTTAAAGCAATATCCGATATTTTTTCCAACTTTTTATCTAAGTCATTGTCGTAATTATCATATTTATCGGCTAATTCTTTGGATTTTTCTATATCTTTGTCCAATTCCGTCACCATTTCATTATAAATTGACTCATTTACCTTCCCGTCCAGCCAAGCATGAATTAACTTCTTTTTCTTATCCTCTAATTCTTGAATCCGAAGCGTGATATTTTTCTTGTTAGCAACATTCAATTTGGCATCTTCTTTAAATCCTTCTTTAACGGCTTTTTGAATGTTTTTAATCAATGTTGGGGTCAAAGGGATTGGTTGAAAGACCTTTTCTTCAATCTGTCTTAAAATTTCCTCTTCCGGTACTCGGGACCGCCTTCGGCGTCCTGTCTGCGGGACACATTGCGTCCCTTGCCACCAAACTGGTCGAATGTCTTGCGAAATATGAAAAAAGCCACCGTTTGCACGATGGCTTTTAATCTTGGTGGGGAGCAATTAGCACTTATCGAGCAACCAATTCAGCCGATTTCAAAGAATTGGTCTTCAAAATCCACAACCTGTTTTAAGTTTATCACCCAGGGGAAAAAGGCATTCCAATTTTGAATTTCCTAAATAAATAGATATTTCTTTTATCCCAATATAAAAGGTAAATCCCCAAAGAAACATCAATAATGTGTTTAACAAAATAATTTGTGTCTTTTTAGAAATAGATAAGTGAAAGTATTTTCTTTCCACATAAAAGACAATTGCTCCAATTAATATGGATAAAAAAATACAAACAAGAAATACTACATAATTCACATCGGCAGGTTTTAAACTTTCTCCCCAAAAAACACAATGATGTTTAAGGGTGGGGATTAAATAATATAATTGTAAAGAGTAGAAAAATCCCCACCCTATAATAAAGATGATGTTTAATATCCAATGTGTTATTTTTATCATAAGGCCACTATATCACTTTTTAGATAAAAAATCTAGTATTTTACATGCACAATAACATCAAAACCATTTTTTTCAAACCATTGGGAAAAATCTTTCATATCTTTTGTTAGATCAATACAACCAGCTGACCCTGGCGTTTTTCCTCCATGAATGGAAAAACCACTACGATTATAAGTATTTGTTTCTTGTGATGGTGTTAACCAGATACGATTTTCTCCCCAAGCATATGTTCCACTAGGCCATTCTCCTTTGCCAATATATGCCGTTGTTTTTTGTAGTAAATTTAAATTTTTCCAATGTTGCTGTTCCTCTTTTCTAGCAATATAGTTTCCTTCAGGAATCGGACCATAATTTTTTAAGTCTTGATAATTAGGATGTTGAAATCCAGTTTTTCCTGATACAGCATTCCAGCTTTTTTGCAAATTCCCATTTTCATATAACGTGAGTTTTTTCCCATCAAATAATAAATATTGATTTTCTTTTGTTGTAGTGGGTTGATCCCATGATGATCGATTTACATTTTCTTGGATACTTTCTTCTTGATTTTTTTCGGCCGCCTCTTTGGCGGTGTGCTTTTGACCACACAGTCTGTCATAGGCAGCTACAGGATGTCCTTTACGGGTGTGGGCAGGCACATGAACCTTTTGTCCACAATGGCCCGATGCATCGTGTTTGCCTGTGCGTGTTACTTCCTCTGTTGTTTGAGAAGGTTTTTGTGATTCGTGTGATTGAATGTAAGCTTGTAATAAGTTTGTTTGGGATAGTGTTGTATTTTCTGATGATTGATTATTTTCCATTATTGGCTCCTATAAAAAAAGCCCACAGGGTTCATTCCCTATGGGCGCAAAAAACAGGGTATATTTCACCCTGTTAACCAAGGCAGATTATAGCATAAATCGGTTGAAAAGTCAAGAATTTTCTATGAAAGGAGGATTCTGAAAAATTCAAATCGGACACCCATTCGGTTGATTTAAAAGAATTGGCCTTCAAAATCCAAAACCCGTTTTAAGTTTATCACCCTGGGGAAAAAACTCTTGCCTTCGTTTAAATTTTTATGTAAACTATTTTCAATATTTTAAATGGAAGGAATTTCATGTCTATATTATTAAGTAAAAAGAAAATAACTGTTTTGCTAATTATTCCCTTATTATTTTGTATTTTAGCCATAATTTATGTACCTTATCAAACAAAAATTAATTGTTACAATGATGAAATGGACAAGAAATGCTTAGTCGAACAAAACACATTCATGAATCGATCTTTTTCGAAAGAGTGGGAAGGAAGGATAACTACAATAGAGGTTGCTTCTAAAACAATTAAAGACGAAAAGATGACTTCTTTTCCCTATCATCATCCCACTACAGTCAAATCTACCCGTATTGCTATTTCCAGGAATCAAATAATATTGTATGGTTTAGGTGATGCGTCTTATCGTATAATGTATGATGATTTTTATTTAGTTGCTAAACCATATCATGAACTGCTGAAGAATATTAAAAATTTTAATGAAAACAAAATACCTCTTTTTACATATGAATTTACAAATGTTATGGGGTTTGTTTATTGTGGGTTCTTATTGTTGATTTACTATATGATTGCTCTTTTAGGACAACGTAAAAAAGGTAGAATTGTTAAAAATTACCATAATAATGGTCAGTTAAAATCAATCGGTAGAATGTATAAAGATAAAAGAGAGGGCGAATGGAAATTTTATGACATTGATGGCCAAACATTAATAGGTATTGATAATCATCATAATGGAAAGAAAAATGGTCTTTCTGTGGATTTTTATCCAAATGGTCAAAAAAAAGCAGAACGTTATTTTAAAGATGGTGTATTAAATGGTCAAAGTAAAACGTATTCTGAAAAAGGAAATGTGCAAACAGAAATCGTGTGGAAAAATGATATAATGGAAGGACAATACAAGGATTATCTCCCCAATGGAGATATCCGATCAGAAGGTTTTTTAGTTCATGGAAAATTTCAAGGTCCTTACTTTGTTTATGGCGAAAATAAACGATGGATTCTCCATTTTATTTATGTCAATAATATCAGGAAGAGTTGCCAAACAACCTATAGGGAAAATAATAAGAAACTAAAGGATGGCCCGTATGAGGAGCATTATGAAAACGGAAACATGCGCAGAAAAGGTAGTATTAAAAATGGTTTTCCGGATGGAAAATGGTGCTTTTATTATGAGGATTCTGGAACTCTATATAAAGAGGTAGAATTTGAAAATGGTTATGCGAAATCTTGTTGGGATTATTATCCAAACGGAAGCATAATGCAACATCGTTTTTTGGTAAAAGGCATATATGATGGTGAAGCTGAATATTATTATCCAACAGGTGAATTAAAAGAAAAAGGGAAATACAGAAACGATTTTAAAGAAGGTATTTGGGAAAGTTATGATAAAAGTGGAAAATTAATAAAAAAAGAAAAGTATCATGAAGGTAAGAAAGTATAAATTTAACAAATAACCTCATTGGACTTGAAATTGAATAAGTTATTGATTTATATTAAAATAATTTTTAATAGTTCGATAAGTTATGGAAAGTTTCGTTTTTTGGAGGGGGAAATATCGAACTTGCCGAATATCTTGCGAAATATGAAAAAAGCCACCGTTTGCACGATGGCTTTTAATCTTGGTGGATGGTAATGAACGAATTTCGAACCGATCATGCGGACGAGTGCAAACAGTTGTTGACGGAAATGAAGATCTTGAAATTTTAATTTGAGGACTTACGGCGTTCCCATTTAAGTTTTTTTCCCCCGAGGAAAAATGTTGCATTTTGTTTTTTATTTTGCTATATTGCTTATATCAGCCAATAACAAAGGAGTTTCTACTATGATTACATTACACAATACCAACCTACCAAAAGATAAACGAGAAAAATTAGAAAATTTATATGCATCGGATAAAGATATTATATCCGTTTTTCAGAAGATGATTAAAGCAGGTATCAGTCCCAATACAGTAGTAAGAATTACTGATGAAGACGGTCGTCCCTGTGATAGTTCGCTTCTACGAATGATGAATAACCGTCGTGACTCATTTCTAGCAAACCAGAAATACGAAGAGGCAGATAAAATGCTAGAGGTCATGGGATTGCTTTTGGAACAAGGAGTAGATTTGAAAACACGACGTGAAGTATTAAAAAATGCTGCTATAACTGAAGATCCTAAAGTGATACAATTGCTTATGGAAGATTATGATACTAAAATTGGAAATAAATATTATGATGGATTAGCACAAGCAGTTCTCTTTATGGCGAGAAAAAAAGAAATAGTAAGATCATTTTTTGTCGATAGACCAGATGTATTAAAAATCAAAAAGAAAACAGTCCCAGGAAAACTACAAAAAATATTATCATTGGCATCAAAAGAAAAAGCATTAAATAAAGCATCAGAAAAACAACGTAAAACACGTGAAGATGAGGTCGCAAAAGCGGAAAAAGCAGGTAAACCTTTATCTAAAGAAGAAGTGAAGAAACTGCGTGATGCAGAAGGCAGAGCACGTGCAAAAGCATATAAAGGAATGCTTGAACAACGCTTTGGTAAATCTAGCAAATAAGTATCGCTTACAACATCAACAACCTCACAGTAAATTTGTGGGGTTGTTTTTTTATTCTAAGAGTTCGATAAGTTACGAAAAATGGCGATTTTTCGTGCTCTTGCCATCGAACTTGCGCAAGAGCTTGGAAACAAAAAGAAAAGCCACCCGAAGAGAGTGGCTTTTTTCTTTGGTGGGCCCGGTAGGAGCCCAAAAATTGACCGGAATAAGGAACTCAAAAGGTTGAGAATTTTTTTGCCTTTTTTAGGGGTATTTTGAAACGGTGTATCAGAGATGAATAGGGAGGATGAATATCACTTTTTTCATTTGTTTTAATAGGTTAAATGAGCACATGTGCTGTGGTGGTGTTACAGTCAGGTGTCCCACTTGGGTAAAAAGACCAGAAAACCAGATGTTAAAAATACCTCAATAACCTCTTGGTTATCATGGATTGCCCCTCTTCATAAAGTCGGTCTAAGTACACCTTTTTCGTAAAGCCATCATTGAGGTCTGATATGTTTCGTATCAGATTATGGACGGAATCAATAGAGGGATGCCTATGCTCGCAAAGTATCATCCCGAAATAGTATTTGTTCTTGTTTAGGAACTGTTCTGAGAACTGGTATTGGCTTTCTACCAGA
>JAXFZX010000067.1:0-6454 GCA_034184445.1 Pseudomonadota bacterium
CCATAAAACTCTAAAAAAGCAAATTGTAATTATTTTATGCCATGCGCATAAAACAACTCACTGGATTGTTTTTATTTTGCGCAGTGTCCCAGTGTTGTGTCCCACCCCTGTGCCCCACCTAAAAATCCGTATTTTAGGCATAAAAAAAACCTTGTAAAACAAGGCCTTAATCAATCTATGGTGGGTGCGACAGGGATTGAACCTGTGACCCCTACCGTGTGAAGGTAATGCTCTCCCGCTGAGCTACGCACCCAAGTCCAATAGAGGGCATTATAAACAAAACATTTTCAAAAGTCAATACCCCAGAATAAAAAAATGATATGAACTTATTCTTATATGATTTTTTTAATCCTTTATATTTTGAGACTGAAATATATTTTTTAATTTACCTTGAAAATACTGTGTGTTTCGGCAAATCGGCAGAGCGATATCCCCATTGGGGTTAATCACAAAAGGATAAGCATCATTGGGATGATTCATTGCCAATTCATTGGAGGGAAATTGATTGGCGCGGCCAGAGGGGCATATCAGGCTTTTGATAACCGTTTCCCCCATAAAGATTTCTTTTGGAACCGTTCCGCCGCTTTTTAGATGACAATGCCAAATGCGGGGAATTCCATTATTTAGAGGCACAAAACGTATCAGTTCTATTGTTTGTTGAAGTTGGCGGATACCGTGCTCCTTATTTTCTTTTGGGGTATCAACAAATGAAATATCTATCGGATAGACCAAAGCCGTTTTGGCAATAGCTCTTTTGGAAATGGAATCGGTGACGCCCTTTGTCAGAAAGTATAACGGTTTGTCTTTTTCCTTTAATAACAAGGAAATATCCCCGGAATCTGCCCGAATGATCGGATCATAGTAAGAAGCGGGATCCGAGTCGTGAAAGAAACGATCCATATCCGGAAAATTCCAAACAAGTTTTTTGGGCACCCAGGGTAGCCAAGAAATCCATTTAGAAGCCCGATACTCATACCTCATCCCGTGATAATATTTATATCGCATATCAAGTTTTTCATAAATTTTTCGCCACATCGGATAGGGCATATAGGACATTTTTGTTTCTGCATCGGCAAAACAATGTGAACAATGATTGGGACACCCTTGTGATAATTGAATAGTTGGCGGATAATAGTTATGAGTTCCCAAGCTTTTGTTATAGTAATGAAAAGTCAAAATATCGGCACTTCCGGAATTGATCAAGTCCCGATAATACCCTAAATCCATTAAGAATTTATGGGTTGTTTCTATTCCCAATTCTGCCATCTGATGGGTAAAATTTCCCCTTGTGGCGGCGTGCAATAATATTTTCAAAGCCCGTTTTCCCCGATCGGATAAGAAATCTTTATGCCGTTGGGGAATATTCTTGTGCTGTGTCAATGGAACCGGGCAGTGACTATAAGCCACCAAAACCCGAATGGCCCGAACAACGGTATGGGCGTTTATTTTTTGTTGCAATTCCAAATCGGATAGAGTGGGGGATAGATTTATTATTTCCCGAATTTCGGGATGAATGGAATCTAATGCATAAAAGGGAATATCTGATTGCCGCTCATAGGCCAAACGAATAACGGCCGGTGCATATATTTCAGCCATTAGGTATTGCGTAAGGTGCGCCGATACAAATGACGGATTATACCTGTTATGATAGAGGTTTTTGAAAGTGTGCATATGGCCCTTATCCCTTTTGGGAGAAAGTATAGCATAAGACAAATGTTTTGTCAATTATTTTTAGAAATTTTGTTTCAGGCAGAATTATACTATATATTTCATTAAGTTATAAATATATTATCCACATTTTTAGGCTTTATATCATTAATGTTTGAAGAAAAGAGTATAACTCTACATTATCCTTTTATTATTGGCAAAAATTAAGGAATATTTTTTATTAAAAATATAAAAGTAATTTATTGAAAAAATATTAAAAATACAAAGTTCCCCCTTTTTATATTTTATAAACTATACATAATAAAAATTATGCGACATTTTTATATGGGTGTTTTTTATATTCCCTATTTATTTTCAATATGATAAATATGATTGTGGATAACTCTGTGGACAAATTTTACACTTCATGATAAATTATACACAACCCCCACATCAATTTTCAGGCCGCTTTTTATCATAAATCGTCCCGTAGCAGGTTTATCTCTCTGAAAATAGACTTGCCCTTTATTATAATTTAGGCTATGATAAATATGTTTACTATTTGAGGTCCCATGAAAATTCGTCCTGCACTACCAACAGATGCCCAAGCCATTAAATCGGCTCATTATCACGCTTATCAACATAACTATAAAGGATATTTACCTGATGAGTTCTTAAAAAATATGCCATTTGATAAGGCTACCATTGCCCGAACAGCCGAACAGATTAAAAATGGTGAGTATT
Source organism: Pseudomonadota bacterium (assembly GCA_034184445.1). Lineage (GTDB taxonomy): Bacteria > Pseudomonadota > Alphaproteobacteria > CAAHEQ01 > UBA3637 > CALXZG01. The sequence continues at coordinate 2,392 of JAXFZX010000067.1, forward strand.
ATGTTGCGCTTTTGGCCAATCAAGTCATCGGTTTTGCGGTTCTTAGTTATCCAGAAAAACAAATAGTTGAAATTATGGCACTTTATGTTCACCCGACATTTCAAAAGAAAGGTGCCGGTCGTGCATTGATGAATGAAATTTGTCGTTTAAAAAAACGAATTGGATATAAGAAATTGGTTCTCTGGACAATTGAAAATGGCCCTTCCCTCGGCTTTTATGAAAAACAAGGAATGATACGTTCGTCTGATGCCCCCAACAAAAAGTTTTGGAAATGTGATATACCTATTATACGCTTAGAAAAAGATTTATAAGGTTATGAGAAATAATATTTTTTTATCCTCACCCTACAAAAAAAGCACCGCAACGGTGCTTATAAAATCTGGTGGAGGGTAATTAGCGAATTTCGAACCAATCATGTGGCCGAGTGTAAACAGTTGGCGATGGAAATTGAACTTTTGAAAATTTAAAACAGGACGTCGACATCCCAAATTAATTGTCTCTCAAAATTTGACTTTCTTTTAATTTGTGGTATAATACATCTATTGTTAACCTAAATAATAAGGAGTTATTAAATGTCGTCGTTTTATGCCGAACCACCAAAAACAAAAAGAGAACAAGAACGCGAAGAAGCACGTCAAAAAAGACAAGATGATAAAAGACATAAGAAAGAGAGAAAAGAAATAGAACGTAAAGCTTTGGAAAGCGTTATGTCTTTGTATAGATGTTCTAAAGAAGAAGCAAAAAAGCTAATAAATGAAATTTGTAATGAGTGGGCAAAAGAAGCTATCAAAGAACAAAAAGCCCCATTAAGAAGAAGACCTCTTCAAACAAGTCTGCTATCTCAAGCTTTGGCAAAAAGACGTGAAGGTCGCTGATATATTGGCAAATGTCTCAGAATGTGATACCATCACTTATACCTTCATAATAGAAAGGAGCATAAGATGACTCAAAAAGTAAAATTAACAAAAGAACGGATTATGACTGCACTTGAAAACGAAGGTGCTTCCTATCGTCCAATAAGTTCTCCAAATAAAAGATTTGAATCTCCCTTTCAAGCAAGGGAACGTCTTTTGAAATTAGCAGATAAAGTTGAGAATGGTAAACTAGAAAAAGTAGATGTATCTATTGCGTTTGATAAATCTCAGGCCCCCTCTAAAGTAGCATCACACAAAAGAAGTCAAAAGACTCCCTCTAATCAAAATCAAAGGTAATATACTCATGTTCATGTTTCAAAAGCCAACTGCAGAAGAAAAAAAGAAAGCCGAAGAAATAATTAGACGTTCCGAGCAACAAGGTTGCCATTTTTCCGCTCAACAGGTCAAAGATATTGGCAAAAAAGTAGCTGCAGAAATAAAAATTGAAGAACATGAAGAACGACAACGCAGAGCTCATTGTCGCTTTGATATGATTATTCGCGCTGCCAGACAAAGAGGATAAGAGTCCTTTAGATTTTGAATAACAATACCAACCCCGGTTCCGGCTGGGGTTGTTTTTTTGCCTTTGTGGCTAGTCGGACTTGAACTTAAATAAGTTATTGATTTTAATAAGATTTTCATTCAAGAGTTCGATAAATTACGGAAGTTTGCAATTTTTGAAGGATGAAAAATCGAGCTAGCCGAATGCCTTGCGAAATATAACAAAAGCCACTGTTTGCGCGATGACTTTTAATCTTGGTGGAGTGTAATTAGCATTTATCGAACAACCCATTTAGCTGATTTAAAAGAATTTTCCTTCAAAATCCAAAACCTGTTTTAACTTTTTTCCAGCGAAGAAAAGAGCGATAAAATTGTTGACTTTAATAAAGAAAATATGATAGAATTGCTTGACTATTTTAAGGATAAAATATGAACTTAATTGAAAAGAAATCAGTTGTTTTTACAGCGCAATCAAAAAAGAATTTTTTTATGAGGATGCTTGTTTGTAAATATGTTTTTGAACATGGAGGCATACCTCTTAACCCTTTTAATGTATTTGGATATTTTCTATATGAACTTGTGGACAGAGATTTGGTTCGTAATGGAAATAATAATTTGATTGCTCGTTCAGATGAAGTATGGTTTTTTGGTGAAATTGCTGACGGTTGCGTTTCCGAGATAGAGTATGCGATGGAATTGGGAAAAAGGATTGCTTTTTATAAAATGGGTTCTACCTACCAATCAATAGAAAAATGTGCGATTGATGAATTGATTTTTGAAGATGAAGTGACGGTAGATACTGAAAAATTGAAACAAAAAATAAAAGAATATCCGCATGTTAGTCTTTGATAAATTTTTTGGATAATGGGGAGATTTCTCTGAATTTTACTTTAAGAGTTCGATAAGTTACGGAATTTGATGGTTTTTTAAAGCCACACCATCGAACTTGCATAAATGCTTGAAAGTGAAAAGAAACGCCACCCGAAATGAGTGGCTTTTTGTTTTGGTGGAAGATGCTTAACGAATTTCGAACCAATCATGTGGATGAATACAAACAGTTGGCGATGGAAATGAAGCAGTTGAAATTTTAATTCAGGACGTCGACGTCCTAATTTAAGTTTTTCATCTGGGAGTATGATATTGATTTGAAATTCCTTTAATATCTTGTTCTATAGGAAGATTTGCAAATTTCCCCTTCGTATACCCGATTAGGACAAGCATCACATTCTGCTTTTGGAGTTATATAATCCATATCATCATCACAACGCCGACAACCGTTTGATATCACAAGCTCTCCTTCGGGACATCTTTGACAGTGTCCATCTACAAGCGGTTTTCCATCTGGGCATAAAATGCAGAGATTCCGAAAATAATACCGATTGGGATATTTTTGACATTCTTCTTCCGAAATTGCTAATCGAATTTTTGCGCCACTTGCAGCAAAATCACGATGCCCATCAGATTTAAAATCTGAAATCTGTTTTACAAAACAAAATATAACTGCACCCAATAGTACTAAAAAAATAAGAGATAGAATATTTATTTTATGTTTTTGTCCTTGCATTATTCAATTTTCTCCTCTGTAGTTTTTAACTATAATATCAGGTTATTCTATAAAATACAATATACTATTTTATTTAAAATTCATCTTTCAGGGCTAATCAGACTTGAACAAATATAATACATTGATTTATAAAGAAATAAAACATATGGGTTCGATAAGTTATGGCTTTTTTCTTTGGTGGGTGTGGCAAGACTCGAACTTGCGACCTTTACGATGTCAACGTAACGCTCTAACCACCTGAGCTACACACCCTTCATTAAATGCAGGGATATTTTTACACGATTTTTTTTCTGAATGCAAGTCTTTTTTTGCATTTTTCGGATTTTTTTATTTTTTCTCTTTAAAATTGAATAAAAATTTAGTATAGTCCCATTATGACAAAAAAACAAAAAATCATTATTATTTGCCTATTAATCATAGTTGTTATCCTTTTGCTGTCCCCTGCCCTAATGGCGGATAGCGGCAATACCACCAACGATTCGTTCACACAAGCAAAAAAATATCTGGAAAAACAGATTTATACCGATCATCGGACAACTATTTACTGCGGTGCCGAATTTAATGCAAATAAAACCGTCAAACGTCCCAAAGGGTTTATCTCACCGAAATATGAAACCCGTTCAAAAAAGATAGAGTGGGAACATGTCGTTCCGGCTGAAAACTTTGGCAGAACTTTCCCCGAATGGCGGGAGGGGCATAAAATTTGTCGCGATAAAAGTGGCCATCCGTTTAAAGGCAGAAAATGTGCAGAACTTGCTAGCCGAGAGTATCGCCTCATGCAAGCGGATATGTATAACTTATATCCCGCAATCGGATCGGTGAATGCCCTTCGTCAAAATTATAATTTCACACAATTTCAAGAGGATATACCAAGCTCTTTTGGATCTTGTTTAATGAAAATTCGGGATAAAAAAGCCGAACCTCCCCCCTCTGCACGTGGTGTAATTGCCAGAACTTATTTATATTTTGAAGGGGCTTATCGTCGCTATCGGATGAGTGATGCCCAAAGGAAACTCATGGAGGTTTGGGACAAGACATATCCACTTCAAGATTGGGAATGCGAACGTGCCTGTCGGATTCAACA
>JAXFZX010000068.1:0-4236 GCA_034184445.1 Pseudomonadota bacterium
AATCGGGGCACTATTTCGGGGGAGTGAAGCCGGAGGACTCATCGGTGCAAGATATGATATCAAGGGGAAACTCTCCTCCCCCGAGGTGACATTCCACCCGCTGGATTCCATGGCACCGGGGATATTGGGGAAAATTTTTGATTAAAATTAAAAGCACCACTGATTATATTGGTGGTGCTTTTTCAATCTTTAGAGATTCTCAACCCTCCGGATAGACACCACCCTATCCGAAACTAATCATACAGAATTTTTTGGGGAAGTGTAAGCATTATTTTTTGCTTAAATAAAGCTCATCTTTCGTCTGGCTTTTATTTCATGTAAATTGCCCTATATTTAATACAGTTTTTATTAAAGGGGAGAAATATGAAAAATTTAATCAAAAATTTATGCGCTTTGGGATTGATATTTATGGTTTCAACCGCTTGGGCGGAATTAAAGCCTACACAAAAAGGCGGCGAAGCGCGCCGAACACACGGTTTTTATCGCGGATTTTTAGCCGAGGAGCATACTTTTGAAAAAAAATATGCCGATTTTAAACAGTGGCTTAGCCAACGGGCGGGATTAACCTATTCGGTTGATGTTTCTTTTTTGGGACAACGCGCCGCCCCTAACGGGAAAGGCACCCCGTGGCAAACACAATATTATGGCACCGCAAATTGGGATATGTTTCAGTCCGATACCTTTGGTAGCGGGTCGGCACAAATAGCCTATACGGCCATCAGATACTGGGGAAAAAATGCCCAAATAATCAATGACCGAATCGGAGTTGTTTCGGCATTTAATGATTATACCGTCAATGCAAATTATTTTGATCAACTCAGTTATACCCATCAATTAGCCGGATCATTAGATAGTGTATCTCTAACTATTGGGCAATTCCCAATGTATAATTTTGACGGGGGCAGTTATGATGCCAATCAGCAAATAAACTTTTTAAACTATGCGTTATCGCAAAATGCATCTGAAACCTACCCGACGGCAAGTTTGGGCGGATACCTGACCATTGCCCCAACAAATGAGTGGAGTTTTTCTGGTGGTTTCCAAGACGCACATAATATATCAGGCGAAACAATTAGCCTGCATAAATTCGGTAAAGGTAAATATACAGCGTTTGGCAGTATTACCTATACCCCCATGATTGAAGGTGTCGGACAAGGAACATATAGTTTACTCTACTATTATCAACCATCTGTAGATGCACAGCCTGCAAACAGCAATGGTTGGAGCCTTAATTTACAACAAAACTTTGGCACAAAATGGGCTGTATTTGCACGAATAAACGGAGCAAGTAATTCACCTGTCAGTATTAAACAGTCCTACGCTCTTGGAATGGTTTATAATAATCCGCTAAACCGAAATGCGCTGGATCAAATCGGATTAGCGGGAGCCGTCAATAAACTGAATAAATCGGTTAACGGTGCCGATTCGCGTTCGGTGGAAAATGTATTAGAGGCCTATTGGGCATGGGGCATTTCAAATTATCTAACCATAACACCCGATATTCAATTTTATATCAATCCTGGGGAAAACCCCGATCATAAAACCGCAATGGTCAGTTCGGTGCGTGCCACATTGATGTTCTAAAATGTTGAATCGAATCATCAAAATTATTACTTTGGGATTTTTGATACTCGCCATTGGGGTCATCTGGAAAGAAATCAAAATTGTCGGTGTCAAAAGCATAATTAACCTGATTCAAAATACACCTTTTGGAGTTATAGGTATTGCCTGTATCGGTATCATAATCAATTACTTTATTTTATCGGGATACGACGAATTGGCATTGTGCTATATCGGCAAAAAATTAACCTATAAAAATGTATTAAAAGCATCAAGTATCAGCTTTGCATTCAGCAATACAACCGGCCATACTTATGCCGCGGGAGGAGCCATTAGATATTGGTTCTATGTACCACAGGGAATACCCAAAATGGATATTTTAAAAATGGTTCTATTTGAAACATTAACAATTTTAATCGGGATTGGTGGCTGTTTTATACTAGCAATTAGCCAAATACCATGGGAAAATACGATTTCAGCCAATAAATTTTTCTTTATGGCCTGCGGTGTGGGGATTTTATTAATCCTTTACATCAGGGAAGTTGTTATACCACAAAAAAAAATTCATATCAAAAACATGTCTCTGCCGGCTCCAAGCATCAAAATGACGGTAAAGCAAATCATTATCGGATTTGCGGATAATATCACTTTATTTCTGATTTTCTATACTTTTTTGCGGTATCATATAAGCGCACCGATAATTGAATCCTTTACCGTCTTCATGATTGCTTTAAGCGCGGGTTTTATCACACAAGTTCCCGGCGGACTTGGCGTATTTGAAGGAACATTCCTTTTCCTTTTTCCCCATGAGACAACTCAAAAAAGTGGTATTCTAGCAAGCCTGATCCTATTTCGGATATTCTATTATTTTATGCCGTTTTTAATGGCGATGAGTTATTTAGGGACAAAATCCATTATGAAAAAGTTATTCAATACTTGATTTTTTTGGGGTTTTCTGGTAAAGTGCCCCGTATGACAGACTTATCACATATTCGTAATTTTTCAATTGTAGCACATATTGACCACGGCAAAAGCACTTTGGCAGATAGACTTATCCAAAAATGCGGGGCAGTTTCCGATCGTGAAATGAAAGAACAATTGTTGGATAATATGGATATTGAACGCGAACGCGGTATTACGATTAAAGCTCAAACAGTGCGCTTAAAATATAAAGACTATATCCTGAACTTAATTGATACACCGGGGCATGTGGATTTCGGGTATGAAGTCAGTCGTTCACTTGCCGCTTGTGAAGGATCTTTACTGGTAGTTGATGCTTCCCAGGGGGTAGAGGCTCAAACCCTTGCCAATGTCTATAAAGCCTTAGATGCCAATCATGAAATTGTACCCGTAATTAACAAAATTGATCTGCCGGCGGCAGAACCCGATCGCGTCAAGCAGCAGATAGAAGATGTTATCGGCATTGATGCCACAGATGCCCCTTTAATTTCGGCGAAAACCGGTATAGGCATTGATGAAGTATTGGAAACGATTGTAAACCGCTTGCCCGCCCCAAAAGGCAATATACAAGCACCTCTTAAAGCCATGTTGGTGGATTCTTGGTATGATCCCTATTTAGGTATTGTAGTCTTGGTTCGGATTGTTGATGGAACCCTTAAAAAAGGAATGGCTATTCAAATGATGGCGACAAAAGCCGTCTATAAGGTTGAACGATGTGGGTATTTTACCCCCAAAATGATGGATACGACCGAAATAGGAACCGGTGAATTAGGGTTTGTAATTTGTGGCATAAAATCCATTGGTGAAACCCGTGTAGGCGATACGATAACGGATGAAAAAAATCCGACAGATACTCCCCTCCCCGGTTTTAAGCCCAGTTTGTCAGTTGTGTTTTGCTCGTTATTCCCCGTAGATATGAGTGATTACGAAAATTTAAAAGAATCACTGGCAAAATTGCAACTCAATGACGCAAGTTTTGAATTTACGCCGGACAAGTCTATGGCCCTGGGGCAAGGTTTCCGTTGTGGCTTTTTAGGGCTATTGCACATGGAAATTATTGAGGAGCGTCTGTCCCGCGAATTCAATTTGGATCTAATTACAACCGCACCATCTGTGGCCTATAAAGTGTATTTAACAAACGGAGAGATGCTAACCATGCATAATCCTGCCGATATGCCGGATGTGACGCGCATTTCAAAGATTGAAGAGCCATGGGTGCGTGCCACCATTATGACACCAGATGAGTATTTAGGCAGTATCTTACAGCTGTGCACCGAAAGACGCGGTGTGCAAAAAGATTTAACCTATGTCGGCGATCGGGCAATGGCGGTGTATGAATTGCCTTTAAATGAAATTGTATTTGACTTTTATGACAGACTAAAATCCATTTCTCGCGGATATGCTAGTTTTGATTACGAACTAGCCGGTTATGCCGTCAGCGACCTTGTCCGCGTCAATATTATGGTACATGGAGAGCAAGTAGATGCCTTAGCCTTCCTCGCTCACAGGTCCCAAGCCGAGCGCCGTGGTCGCCAAATTTGTGAGCGATTAAAGGACTTAATCCCACGACACCAATTTAAAATCCCCATTCAAGCCAGTATCGGCGGCAAAATAATCGCAAGGGAAGATATTTCGGCCTATCGTAAAGATGTGACGGCTAAGTGCTATGGTGGCGATATTACCCGCAAAAGAAAACTTCTTGAAAAACAAAAAGAA
>JAXFZX010000069.1:0-23189 GCA_034184445.1 Pseudomonadota bacterium
ATTTTCAAGAAGGTGGCGCCTTGCGTGCAGATGTTTTAAATGATGAATTGGATTATCAGATTGCCTGTCAACAGCAAATTGCCGATAATTTAAATAGATCTTTTGTTTTACCACCTTATGCCAATGGGAACGATGTTGATTTAAGTCTCCCCGAACCAAGTGCCGGCAAAGCCATTGTCTGGAACGCCAGTGGTACAGGATTAGAAAATTCGGATTTATCCATCAATGCGTGGGGGACAACCTTATTAGGGTATAAACAATCGGCTGAAACCGCAATGACCGAAGCTTCTGGCTTTGCACAAAATGCTTCTTCATCGGCGAGCAATGCTGCTGCTTCGGCGGCGGCGGCAGCAGCAGCGGTGGAAACGGCTCAATCTTTGGCTGATACAGCTGTCACACAGATAGAAGAATTAATTGCCGAAGGTGGTGGATCATCAGGTAATAGCGTCACTCTAACAGGTGATCAGTCCATAGAAGGCACAAAAACATTTTTAAGCCCGATTCAAACAAGAACTGCTGCCGATGGCGGTGTGGTCTGCTTAAATACCGCACACAATTTTCAAAATCCCCAAAATACGACAACAGATATTTCTGTTTTCCGTTTTGAGGGGCGTGATTCGGATAACAAATCCACCGGCGGTTTAATTCAAACCTATCAAACAGACGGTAAGTTATCCACAAAAATTGGCACAAAACGCTTTTTAAATAATGCATATGTAACGGCAAGCATAGACTGCACCGTAGATGATTCCGGTAACGCCAGTATTACAACATCTGATCCATCTTCAGCATTTGATGCTTCGCAAAAAATCGCCACCACCAAATGGATAGAAAATCAACGAAAATCCGGCAATGGAATCGGTTTACCGAATTGGGATGCCGCTATTTCCTTGGGGACAGGTATCCTTCATACCATTGCTGGGAATGGCTGGATTAGTTCCAGTGGATCCGTGCGTTTAAACACCAATGTTGGTAAGCAAATCTGTGCCGGCGGCGCCAATTGCACTGTTCCCATCGCAGACGGATCAGTTGTTTATGTATCCGGCGTTGCCGCTTATTTTTATCCCTCGTTATAGGAGTTTTTTCATGACAAATGCAACACACACATATTTTTATGGTATTTTAAAATCAACACATCGGCATGGTTTTTCCGATAATGCACAAGATTTTATTGGAGAATTTAAAACTCTATCCGAATCCGAATTGGCTACCTTAATTGCCCAAGAGCCTCAAAAGCATATTGAATGGGATGATTCCGGAAATCCGGTGGCTGTTCCCTATAATGCGCAATATTGGGGAGACTATGAGGACGGCCGATTAGTTCGATTTGCGGGATATCGCTTTTCCGAAGGCTGTATCCGACTACCCGAAAAGCCTAATTGGGATGAGTAATTAAAAATTGGGAAGGGAACACCCTTCCCAACTTGACAGATTTTTAGGCGACCCCCTGCCCCAACAGGTCATGAATGTGAATAGTGCCGATGGGACGGCCATTTTCCACAACAAATAAATTCGTAATTTTGCGTTCATTCATCAATTTAATAGCTTCCACACTCAATGCTTCTTTTGTAATCGTGACGGGATTTCGTGTCATTAATTCACACGCCTTTGTATGCAATGTGTCACCGGAAAATTTGCGCCGTAAATCACCGTCCGTCAACATACCGGTCAAAAGGCCTTTTTCATCTACAAACCCCACGCACCCAAGGCGTTTGCGTGACATTTCCAAAACGGCATCCTGCATTTCTACATTTTCACTTAAAACAGGCATTTCATCTCCGATATGCATCAAGTCACCTACCCGTTTTAAGATTGCACCTAACTTACCTCCAGGGTGCCGTATTTTATAGTCTTCCTTATTAAACCCACGTCGTTCCATTAAACATACCGTCAACACATCTCCTAAAACCAATGTTGCCGTAGATGAACTTGTCGGGGCAAGCCCCAGCGGACAAGCCTCAACCGTATCGGGCAAAGGCAAAACAATCGTTGCCGCCTTACCCAAAGAGCTGTTTGCTTTTTTTGTCATCGCAATTAAGGGAATACCAAATCGTTTGCAGTAATTGACAATATCGGCTAATTCCCGCGATTCTCCACCATTGGAAATTGCCATCACAATATCTTTCTGGGTAATCATACCCAAATCACCATGACTGGCTTCTGCCGGATGAATAAAAAATGCCGGCGTTCCCGTTGAGGCAAGTGAGGCCGCTATTTTTTTGCCAATATGACCGGATTTCCCCATACCGGTGACAATGATTCGGCCACTTGCCTGTTGCATCAGATCCAGACAGTGCGTCAAGCTCTCCCCCAAGGTATCCCGCATCAACTGCAATGTTTCAATTTCTGCGTTAATCGTTTTAACGGCTACTTTCTTGTCATCTTCAAAATGAGGCATAATTTGTTCTCCTTTCACTTAAACATACTTTGGGTGTATCGGATTTTCCCCCTTTTGTCAAGGATAATTTAGAGCATGCCCTTACCGTTGCTGTGAAAGCCAGCAGGAATTATCCCCTCAATAATTCCCCTGAAAGGCGCATAACTTCTGGACTGTTTGCAAAAGCATTTCGCCAAGAATCAATCCCTTTTTGCCAATCTTGCCGAGTGACATCTTCATGATCTTTGAACTTCATAAAACAGTTAAAGATTGATTTTTGAATATCCTCTGGCGCATCGGGCAAAGCCGCCACTTTTAAATAAGAATCCAAAGCAACTTCAAAATCTTCCAAATCCGCAGCCATATCCGCAACTGTTTTGCCGAGTTTCACATCTTCGGGAGCCAACATAAAAGCCTGTTGCAAGGCATAAACCGCTTCTTCCTCGTGTTTCAATGCCACCAAACAATGTGCCGCATTTATATATGAAGGCGCAAAATTTTCATCTGTCAGGATCGCCGCATCGCATGCATTTAAGGCATCAACATACTTCCCCAATGAATAAAGGGTTGAACCATAATTACATCTTGCTTCCACATCAAATGTATCCAATTCTATGGCTTTACCATAGGCTTCTAGGGCTTCTTGAAGGCGTCCTAGACCAAATAAAGCATTGCCTCTGATAACATAAAGGGCAGCCACTTCTTCTTCTATATTATCATCGGTCACCAAACCGATATCCGTATTGGTTTCGGCCACAACTTCGGCATACCGGCCTTGGGCATTCCATTCATTTAATTTTTGGACTTCTTGATTGATATTTTCCATGATGTTTCTCCTTATGCTAAAATGCGTTCAATGGTTTCACGGGAATCGCTAGATAATCCCTTTTGTTTTAAAAGTTTCCCAAGCACAGCCCGCACCTTTTCCTGATGCGCTTTATCAAATTTTTTGAATTTTGAAAAAGCGGTCAAAAGTCTGGATGTGATTTTCGGATTAATTTTATCCAAAACCGCACACTCAGCCACATAGAATTCATATCCTTTTCCGTCTGCACGATTAAAGGCCGTCAAGTTTCGTCCAAACGCCCCGATAAGTGCCCGCACTTTGTTTGGATTTTTGTAATCAAACACAGGGTGCTTTGTCAATTTTTTCACGGTATCCAAGGCTTTTTCCACTGGCTCCATAGCCTGCAACATAAACCATTTATTTAAGACTAAATCGTCCCCGTCATAGTGCTTATAGAAGGAATCCAAAGCTTCCTGTTTATGTGGTAAATTCTGATTAACCAAAATACCAAGAGCAGAAATCCTATCCGTTAGATTATCCGCTTTTTGGTACTGTTCCCAAACCAAATCTTTGTGTTTCGTCAGGGCCAAGTATCCCAGAGCCACATTTTTAAGAGCTCTTTTAGCCGCCGGAACCGTTTCTGGGGAATAAGGGCCTTTTACTTGATTTCCCTGATACAATTTCAACAGTTCTTTTTCATATTTTTTGGCAAAGGCTTCCCGCATCACGCGACGCACTTGTTTCAGAACATCCACATCCACGGTTTTCATTTTTGCCATCATATCTCCCTCGGTCGGCAAAATAATCGCCCGCGCCAAAAAGGCCTTATCTAACTTTGGTTGCGACAGATATGCCCCCAACGCTTTAATCACATCCATATCGGGTTTAAAGCGTTTTTTTGTGGCCATTTCCACCATGGATTCAAGGGCATATTGCTGCCCCACATCATACCGGTTAAAGAGGTCCGAGTCATAAGTCATTAACCGCAACCTGTCCGCTTTCCCATAATTGATTTCAATATCCACCGGCGCGGTTAAGGATCTGTTTATAGATAAAACCGGTTTCTCTTTTAGCCCTCTAAATTCAAAAGTTTCCGTCTTTTTCTTTAAAACAAAAGTGCCTTTTTTCATATCTTTTCCGTCGGCCCCCACCAATCCGTATTTAAGGGGGATAACAAACGGTGTTTTGCACTTTTTGTGTGATTGCGCCAAAGTGACTGCAAACACACCTTTATTCCATTTTGTGGCAACCTTCACAACCGGTCGGCCCGCCACGGAATACCATTGTTTGAATTGCGTCAAGTCTTGTTTAGAGGCATCTTCAATAGCCTTTACAAAATCATCAATGGTGACAGCCTGCCCATCGTGGCGTTTAAAGTATAAATCACATCCTTTTCGGAAAGCCTTATCCCCCACGATCGCTTGTTGCATACGGATAACTTCTGCCCCTTTTTCATAAATGGTCGTGGTATAAAAGTTATCAATTTCCTGATAGGAATCCGGGCGCACCGGATGAGCCAACGGCCCATCATCTTCCGGATATTGGAATGTGCGAAGCGTCACGGCATCATCAATCCGTCCCACGGCCCGCGACCGGATATCATATCCGAATTCTTCATCCCGATAAACGGTAAATCCTTCTTTTAAGGAGAGTTCAAACCAACTCCTCAGCGTCACGCGATCCCCGCTGTAATTATGGAAATACTCATGCCCTACAACATGTTCAATATATTCAAATGTGGCATCCGTTGCGGTATCGGGGCTGGCCAGTAAAGCCGCATCATTATAAATATTCAAGGACTTATTTTCCATCGCCCCCGCATTAAAGTGCGACACCGCCACAATGTTAAAGGATTTTAGGTCATACTCCAACCCGAATCTTTTTTCATCCCACGCCATCGCTTCTTTCAGGGCTTCCATCGCCCATTTTAACCGGTCTTTTTTCCCTGCCTCACAATATAGGCCCAACTTCACCACTTTACCCGATTTGGTTTTAAAGGTATCATGAATAGAATCCAATTTTCCTGCCACCAAAGCGAACAAATAACTAGGCTTTTGGAACGGGTCATCAAAAACAACGGTGTTTCCCGATTCCTTTACTTTATTTCCGTTGGATAAAACAACCGGCCATTTTTTCCGATCGGCATGAATCGTCACAATCCAATGACTCAACACATCCGAATGGTCGGGGTAATAGGTAATGCTTCTAAAACCCTCCGGCTCGTTCTGGGTGCAGAGCATCCCGTCCGAGGCATATAACCCAAACAATCGTGTATTGGCACTCGGGTTAATTTCTACCGCAGTTTCAATCACAAATTTCTTTTGTTTCGGGTTTAAAGTCAATGTATGCGCATCTAATTTATAATCCTTTTTTGTCAGCGTCCTTCCCCCCATTTTAATGCTTTTAAGTAGCATATATTCGCCGTTTAAGACAAGGGGTTTTCCCACCTCATACCCGTCAAAGGATAATTTTGCCTTCACCACCGTTTTCGTAGGATGCAGGGTAAAATCCAACTCCGTTTTCGGAAGCCTATAATGCGGCGCCACATAATCTTTTCTGTATTTAATTGTCATTATTTATTTCCCTTTCACATTTAATTTTTGAATCCAATACTTTTGCCGTTCTTTATTGGCGGGAATACCGTCTAACCCCGTACCATACAGAACGATTAAACTTTTCATGGCATTTTCGTGTCCCTGCTCGGCCGCCTGTTCATAGAGAGCCGCTGCTTTTTCCACATCCGGATCGCCAAAATAGCCGCGTTCCATCCATACTGCCGTCACATATTGCGCCTCCGGCATTTTGGCGTCCAAGGCTTTACGCATATATTCTATTGCCAATTCCCGATTTTCGGGCACTTTGTCCCCCGCATCATAGAGCAGGGCCAATTTATACGCCGCCTTTGCCTCGCCCCCCTTGGCCGCCCGCGTCAGGGATAACAGGGCCCCCCGATAATCCTCATTTTTCATCTGTTGGACAGCTTTTTCCATCCAATCCGCCGGCGTGCGCACCATATCCCGCACAATTACAAAACCGACACCCGCGATCGACAAAAGACACAGTCCCAACAAAATCCCCGACAAAATCTTTTTTTTCATTCTTCACCCTTGCAAAAAATCTCAAAAGCGTGTAAAATCGCGCCAGCAATCATTTTAAAAGGAAATTTTCTTTTGTGCAAGGTTTTTTATTATAAAAAAGCAACTTTTTCACCTGATACCGGTGTTCTGACATTGAACTATGCGGTGGACGATACTCATTTTTTCACCGAAACAATTACTTTTCCCGGTGCCCCTTTTTGCCTCTCCTCCTCTAAAAAGCAGGCCTTAAATCAAATTTTCACCCTTCTTCATATTGCTGCCGGTATCAGTTATTATAAGGCTTTTCTTCCCCCCGAAATTCAAACCGACTCCCCCCTAACCCCCGCCGAGGCCGCTTTTTTTGAAAAATTTTATCTGCATGGCCTTGGTGAATTTGCCATTCGCAATCATTTAAATTTGCAAGATAAAATCCATTTTCCCGCAGGGGACGGCTTTTCCCGCACGGCAATCAATTTAAACCTACCGTTCAGTGCTTTGATCCCTGTCGGCGGCGGAAAAGATTCGTGCCTTACGATAGAACTGATAAAAAAGGCAGACCTGCCTGCTGAAACAATCGCCATCGGAAATGCGACACCCATTACCGAATGTATGCGACTATCCGGCCTGCCGGCGCGCACCATTACGCGCACCATATCCCCCGAACTGATCAAGCTTAATCAAACGGGAACCGTTTATAACGGCCATGTGCCAATTACCGGAATTTTGGCATTTATTTTGTGGGCGGCCGCCATTTTATACGATAAAAAGTATGTGATTATGTCCTGTGAACGTTCGGCCAACACAGGTAACCTGATGCAAGGCACATTGGAAATCAATCATCAATACAGTAAATCCTTTGCGTTTGAACAAGATTTTCACACAATTACTCAAACCGTCACGCCGGACTTTTTGTATTTTTCGCTGTTGCGCCCACTATCCGAAATTCATATTGCAAAATTATTTTCAAAACTGTGCGCCACTTATTTCCCCGCATTTACCAGCTGTAATAAAGCCTTTAAGTTGGATAAGGCTCGGCGCCTCAATCATTGGTGTGGCACATGCGATAAATGCCGTTTTGTCTTTTTGATTTTAGCACCTTTTATGGATAAAGAAACCCTCATTAAAATAGTCGGCACAAATCCGCTTAATGATGAATCACAACTAACCGGATACAGGGAACTTGTCGCTTTTTCGGGTCATAAACCATTTGAATGTGTCGGCGAGCCGGATGAATGTCGCTATGCCATTACATTGCTTTCTCAAAATCCACACTGGCAAAATGATTTTGTTATCAAGACATTATCCCCTCTTTTGCCACCACAAACAAGTGGAAACTTATTCACGCCTACTTCCGACAACCTGATTCCAAAGGATTTTTCTGATGTTATGGACGAATTTAGAAAATAAAACTATCGGTATATGGGGCATGGGACGTGAAGGTTTATCCGTCAAAACCGCCTTATTAAAGCATGTACCTCACGCAAAAATTGTTGAAATAGGGGAAGACACCACCGACAAAATATCCGGATGCGATATTCTTTTTAAATCCCCCGGGGTTAGTCTTTATCGTTCCGAGATTCAAAAAGCCCTTCAAAACGGGATTTGGGTTTCATCTGGTACCAATTTATTTTTTGCCAATAAATCCCCTAAAACACGCGTTATTGCCGTCACGGGCACCAAGGGTAAAAGCACCACATCTGCTCTGCTTGCCCATACTTTAAAAAAATACAAAAGGACGGTGTTATTGGGCGGAAACATCGGGAAACCCTTGATTGATTTTGTGGATGAGGCCCCTGATTTTGTGGTGGCGGAACTATCCAGTTATCAATGCGCGGATCTAAGGGGAACCCCCGATATCGGTATTTTAACGAATCTGTTTCCCGAACACCTGCAATGGCACCAAACACATGAAAATTACTATCGCGATAAATGGCATTTAATTGATCGGTGTCATTTGGTCCTTTTAAATTATCAAGATCCTCGCACCCAAACCTTCCCTGCCCCCAAAAACACAATCTGGTTTAACGACCCGCATCACATTCATATCAAAGACGATACTTTTTATGACGGACAATGCCCTCTTTTAAGAACCCAAAGACTGCCCCTTATCGGCCACCATAATGCCGAAAATGCGTGCGCCGTTTTAACCGCATTAAGGGCCCTGAATTTTGATATCAAAAAAGCCGATTTTTCGGATTTTAAGGCCCTCCCCCACCGCCTTCAAATTTTAGGAACGAAAGAGGGCATTACCTATGTGGATGACAGCATTTCCACCACCCCCGAAACGGCTATAGCGGCTTTAAAGGCACTTCCTCCTCAGACACCGATTACACTGATTGCCGGTGGTTTTGATAGAGGCCAAGACTATCGGGAACTGGCATATTTTTTATCCGAAAATAAAGACCTGATGCGCCTGGTGACATTACCCGATACAGGGAAAAGATTGGCGGATTTAGCCCAAACCGCCGGTGTTCAGACAAGCCTCACTTCCGATATGCCGACCGCCGTTAATATAGCAAAACACCTGACACCAACGGGCGGAATTATTTTACTGTCCCCCGCGGCCCCCAGCTATAATTTGTATAAAAATTTTGAAGCTCGTGGACTGGATTTTAAAGTTCAAGCCGGTTTTTAGGCCGCCAATACATTTTGGTTATTGGGAACCAAAACAAGCGGATAATTTTTCTTTTTCCGAATAAATTTTGGCCGCTCTTGCCGATAGTTAAAATTCCGCACGGATTGTTTTGCCATAACCTCTGCTTGCTTTAACGCGATGCGCCGATGCGCAATTTCGGCCTGTAATGCCGCATCTTTTTGGCGTTTGGCCAATGCCATCTTTTTGGTCAACATTCGTCTTTCTTTCTTTACTTGTGCAGATACGGGGCCCATAGCACGTTCAAAAGCTTCTTTGCGAACAGCCGATAATGCCCGACGGAGTGATTGAATCTCTTGAATTTTTTCAACATTATTTTCTTTTTTCGCTTTGGCCATTTGACGTGTTAATTGGGCGCGTTTTCGTTTAATTTCTTCCAAAACCCGAATAGACATTAATTGATTGGCCAATATCTCCCGTTCCACGGGGGTCATATTAACCCGATGTGTTATAGAAGACGCTTGTGTGGATTGAGGGTGTGTTGCCACCGATGCAATAGGCGTTTTATTTATAGACGCTTTATTTATGGAAACAACCGGTTGTTCAGCCTGTCGTGGTTTAGCAACAGGTGCGGCATCACGAATAATTTTGCTAAAATACCGATCATCACGGGAATAAGAGGTTGTCCTAATCGCACCGACACCAGCCAAGACACCGGCAACCGTCACTCCGACAACACCACCCCACGGGAATTGACGTGATTCTTTCGGGGGCTGAGGATTATTCGGGGCAAGGGCCTCTGCCGTTTGCACTTGCGGCACCGATGTTTGATGGGGTTCTTCCGCCTTTGCCGACTGTGTCAATGCTGCAACAACCACCATAAACGATACAATTTTACTTTTAATAGATTTAAACATAAAGATATCTCCTGTCTTCGTTTTATAGGGTGATTATATCACAAAATCTTTTTTTGACAAGTTATTTCATATAACTATATAAAAAATAAAATATTTTAATCAATCTCTTCGTTTGGTTTCAAACCCCAAACTGCTTTTTTGTTAAACCAACCTTTGACATCTTTATCCTGATATTTAAATGCCATCAGACAATAGCTTTCTTCCGCGGGACATTTTATAATTCGCCCGACCGACCCCACTTCCACGATGGCGATGGGACGACCATCCAAAGCAGGCTTATCCGTTAAGACCCCTTCTTCCCGAACAAGAGCTGTGCGTTTATCACTAATCATTTTTTCATGCACCCAACCGATAGATCCATCGGCCTCTTGCACTTGTTTCCAGATATCATAGGTATCTAATACTTTGACCGGATAACCTTGTTCCTGATAAATCCAGCGTATGGGATATTTTTCCCCGGGGCCGGTACGCCAGTTGACCTGTTTCTTTTTCAAAGAAGCATAATCTCCCTCATCTGCGGCGAACGCAAGGCCGCCAAACATCATCAAGATTGCACAGATACAAATCCTAAATTTTATCATCATCAGGGACACTGTATCTGTTGCGCAAAGACATTTTAGGCCGACGCGTAGATTGAAATATGTTTCGGACTTTTGTGTTATCAACACTCCCTTCATCCAAAACCATCTCTTTTTCATCGGTGGTATGGCCTTGGATAGAACCCGATACCTCTTGCCATGCAATTTGAAATGCCGGCATAACCAACAATTGGGCTATTTCTTCTCCCCGATGTAAAACATACGGATTTGATGATACATTTTGGATCAGAACGAACACAGCACCTCTATCCGCCGGATTTAAGATATGGGGAGCATCCGACACAATAATACCATGTTTTTCCGCCAGAATCGGATGACTGACAATCAAACCACATAAACCGTCTGGGACACCAATGGCAAATCCGACAGGAACGATCAATCGTTCATTGGGGTTTATTTTAACCGGAGCCCCCACAGCGGCTAATAAATTCAATGCGCCATGAAATTTTGAAGTATAAGAGGGCAAAGGAAATCCCATCCCATCAGGCGTTCTGGCAATAAAAAGTTTCGGTATCATAGTAGCCTCAATTTAAATTTTCTCCTATATTGCCAAACTTCATCATGAATGTCAACCCCTTTTCGGAATAAGTTAAGTGAAGATTCTATGTTTATAGATAAAAAATAAATCTAGATAATACGGTAAGAATAGGAACACTCTCTGTATCCATTTTTTCCTTGACATTTTATGCGTTAAAGCTTAATCTATGGCAAAGTAAAAGCAGATACTTGGAGAAACGAAATGGAAGTTGATTTAGTCTATTTGTGGTGCTCAAATACACAACCTGACTTTAAGAAGAAATTGCAACAAACGGAAAACAATTTTTTTATATCAAATAATAAATTTCGGCCAAATACAAGATTTTCTGATCATAATGAATTAAGGTATTCTTTGCGATCAGTTGAAAAATTTGCCCCTTGGATTCATCACATTTACATTGTGACTGATAATCAAGTTCCCGAATGGTTAAATCTGGAACACCCCAAAATAACCCTTGTAGATCATCGCGAAATTATTCCTGAGGCATATTTACCAACATTTAATTCTAATGTGATAGAAGCCTTTATACATCAAATTCCCAACCTCTGCGAAAAGTTTCTTTTCGCCAATGATGATATGTTCTTCACCAATGACACCGATCCCAGCTTCTTTTTTACCGATGACGGGCGTCCTATTCATCGCCCGCACCCAACACCGGATTATCGCAAGGATTATTATGCCCATATACTTAAACAAGCAAAAACATTAGCCGAAAAAGACACAGGTCGTTCTGTGCCGATGAAGTATCCTTATCCTTCACATAACATAGATCCTTATACAAAAAGTCTTTATGCAGATACCTTCTATCATTTTTTACCTTACTATGAAAAAATGTTCCCCAACAAATTTCGTAGGCTTAATGATGTGCAACGTTTTTTAGTATCCTGTTGGGGGCTTCTAACAGACCGATTGGTATGGGATGAAAAAGATATTCGTGAATTGCGATTTATTGACCAATGCAATGAGCAAATATTAAATGATTTTTTAAGCAAAGAAAAACCAAAATTATTTTGTATAAATGACACAGATATACTTAGAACAGAAGATTATCTAAGTCAATCAAAATTATTACAGAATCTATTTCCCAATAAATCATCTTTTGAAAAGGACGATGAAATTGTTGCGATGGATTATCAATCGTTTTCCTTAAAGCCCGCATTTTCCCAAAAAAACATCCCTGTTGTTTTTTTAATTAATGAAGCATTCATTCCTTTTTTAGGAATAACCTTAGCTTCGTTACTTAAAAATATTCAAAAAAAATATAACTATGATATCATTATTTTAGAAAATGGCGGCAACCCCTTTTCTTATGAAACGTTAATTCCTAAAAAATTGCCGAAAAATGTTTCTATCCGGATTCAAGACATAGGTTTTATAGGCGAAAAATACAAACGGGGACCATTTAAAACATTTACCCACGAAAAAATAACAAAGTGGTTGAGGATTTTTTTGCCTCAATTCCTAAATAATTATTCAAAAATTATTTATTTGGATTCAGATTTATTGATACACTGTGATGTGGCAGAATTATATCAATTGGAACTAAATGGGATGGCCATCGGTGGCATTGTAGATATGGAAGCCCACAATTTACTCAATTCCAAAAAAGAGTCGATGAATCGAGTTTTTCATTGCACTACTATTGATGATTACATTAATTTAGGTGTGATGGTCATGGACTTAGATATCCTAAGAAGATTCAATTTTGATCAGAGGGTGATGAAATTGATGACGATAATTCCTGAAAAGTTTTGGAACTTTAACGACTTCTTTAATGCTCTTTTACACAACAATACAACATTATTGGATATGACATATAATTTTCAATACGGCCTTTTACTAAAAGCGCATAATCTATATTCATTTTTTCAAGATGAATATTATTTGCCTTTTCAAAAGGTAAAAAAAGAAGGGGCAAAGATTACTCACTTTACAACTGTGAAGCCGTGGCACAAAATTATAGAAAATGAAGGTATTAATTGGTGGAAATTAGCACGAGAAACTCCTTTTTATGAAATGGCTTTATCAATCCCCAAAGGGATACCTGTGCCCCCTAAAATAGAAAAAGGCAAATAAAATGTCCAGAATCCCCCCCCCCCCCGCATGCATCAGATAAAAAATCAAATAATTCTAGATTCTTTGCGATAGAGCTTTTAAGAATAATTTTTGTTTTTCTAATTATTCTATGGCATGTTATGCTAAGATATCCTAAAATTCGCTATAATGTTTTAAGTTTTTTCAACACCAAAGAGATGAGAATATGGTTTTGTGCTGAATTGTTTTTTGTTATTGGTGGATTTTTTCTATTTAAAAGATTGCAATCCCACATCAATGTTTGGGATTTGATTAAGAAATTATATGTCCGATTAACACCTGCATTAGCATTTACCTTTGCCCTATGTTGTATCGGTGGGACAGTAGATTTTCACCGTTTTCCATCTATATTATCCCTAAGCACCGGGTTATCAATTCCCGATGAAGTAATGCGTTGGGGTGATTGGTATGTCGGTGTCTATTTTTGGTGTAGCCTGCTGTTTATCGGTTTGTTCTACAATAACCTAAGATGGGGATTTGTATGGGCAGTGATCCTTTGCTATTTAGCACTATGCCTTAGATTCAATGCCCATTATGACGGATGGATGAAGACATATTATACTGTTATTGGGACTGCATTTATCCGTGGTATCCATGGCATGGGAATCGGTATTCTTGCTGCCTTCTTATCCGATAAAATCAATATTGTGAAAAAGAAAAGTGTTTCTATCTTTTTTACCGTATTAGAAATATATTTTTTATGGACTATTTTTTATTGGCTTCTACGCACACCACATAGCCATTTAAATTTCTTAGAAATAGAAATCCTTTTTGCATTATTGTTAATTTGTATTGTCCATTCATTAGGCTACCTCACAAAATATTTGAATAAGATAAAGAACATCCAACTTATTTCAAGATATGCCTATCCTGTTATGTTGGGACATATTCCTGTTTTAAAGTTTCTTGAAATGCACAAAAATTATCCCCAAAATGGCCTAGCCTGCGGTTTAATAATCGGAGGAGGAATCTTGATAGGAATTTTGGAATATCATCTGGTGGAACAAAAAATCGTCCCATGGGTGAAAAAATTTTTTAAATGTTAGAACTGTTGACATAATTAATTTTATCCGTTCTTTCGTATGGTTTAAGAAGTATTAGCCTTGAAAAGGCATTTTTTTTATTCCACTTATCCTGTGTATTTTTAATCAATCTAAGGAGAATTCTATGAAAAAAACGCTATCTATTCTATTATTGGGAACGGCTCTGGTTGTAGGAGGATGTTCTCATCGGTGCGGAGATAATACCTGTATGAAAGATGCCAACCCGGCACCAACCTGTTCTAAAACGCCAGCACATTTTGCCTTTGATTCTGCCGTATTGGATCAAGCTGATCGGGATAATTTAGAAAAGGTTGCCCAAAGGCTCAATCATAATCCGAACGAAAAAGTACGCATCAGTGGCTACACCGACAGCACCGGAGCCCAAGATTATAATATGACACTATCCAAAGAACGGGCTCAAAGTGCGGCGCGGTATTTGGAATCCTTGGGCATTTCCGCTAACAGAATTTCTATTAAAGGATATGGGGCTACCCATTTTGTTGCCCCTAACGAAACAGCCAATGAACGCGCCCAAAATCGCCGAATTGAGGTTTCATTTTACTAATTTTTATTTATAAAGTCCCCCCCTCCTTGCCTTAAAATGGGGGATTATTCTTGACTTAGGGCCAAATTTGTGATATGTTTTCTTTAAACATGCGGAGGCTATTGTAATGAAAGGAAACGTTAATTTTTTGGACCTTGATATTGAATCTATTTCTAGTTTAAGTGGCCTAATACAAGAATTTGAATATCGTAAATCGGGTGTTTTAACTTTTTTTGAACACACATGCGCCAAAAAGAATCTCCCGATTCGACAACAGATTGTATCTTGTTTGGAATGTGCTGATGAAGATTTTGATAATGGTAGTTTCTGCGGACCCAATGCCAAAAGAGGCTTTGAAGCAATTAAGAATAAAGGTATTAATAGCACATGGGCACAAAATTTAAAATACGCCTATTGGTTTTCTTTGCCCAAGGAACGATCTTCATTTCAAAAGCATCTGTCGGCCGGTGTTGTGGCGGAACACCCCATATCAAAGAACATGCATCTGCGGACGGATTTTCGGGAATATTCAACACACCAATTGGGGGAACGCTTAATTTCTGCACAAAATGATCTGCTATGGCCATCTGCCGTTAAAAACGCATTGTTTTTCATAGCTGCTACCCATATTGCCCCGACAGAGCAAGTTGTACAAGTCATGCAAAACGCACAAAATGATACCGTTGCTCAAAATTTAAATACCGGTATCCAAACCGTTAAGGAAGGATTGATGCCTTATTTCTTCCGACCCGAATATGATGAAATTATGGCGAAAAAATCCAAAAGTATTTCATACCCAACAATCGGGGCTATTGTGCAAAAACAAAAGAAAATAGAACCCTATCTTGAAAATTTTGCCTACCTATTTTTGACACAGGGTAAGTATTACCAAGAACTGGTTATGCGTAATTTTTTGGATAATACACGCAAAAAGGAACAGCAAATGCTTTTACCTTTGGTTTATGGGCGCGAACGGGAATAAAATCCGATTCAAATTATAGATGCGGGAAAGAGGAAATCCCTTTTAGATACCGTATTGTGGGCAGCGGATTGCCAATGGATACTTCTGAAAAATTTATGATTTTTTTAGAAAGTTTTCCAACCAATGGATATTGTATTGACCGTCTATAAATTCCTGATTTGAAATAATTTTTTGATGCAGCGGAATTGTTGTGGGGATACCTTCTATCACGAACTCCTCCAACGCACGTTTTAGACGCATCAAAACGCCGTTTCGGGTGCGTCCGTGGACAATCAGTTTGGCAATCAAACTATCATAATATGGTGGAACGGTATAGCCCGCATACATTTCTGAATCCACCCGCACATCAAGGCCACCGGGGGTATGCCATTGTCCGATTATACCAGCGCGCGGAATAAAGGTTTGAGGATCTTCAGCATTAATCCGACAATCCATAGCATAACCATTAAAATGAATGTCCGATTGTTCGTACCCCAAGATAGCACCACTTGAAATTCGGATTTGATCGCGCACAATATCAACGCCGGTGACCGCCTCAGTAATCGGATGTTCAACCTGAATTCGGGTATTCATTTCCAAGAAATAGAAGCGACCGTTTTCATACAGAAACTCAACAGTCCCCACATTGGTGAAACCGATTTTTTTCATGGCATTAACCACAACCTCACCAATTTGTTTTCTTTGCTCAGGGTTCAAAGCCGGAGATGGTGTTTCTTCCAAGATTTTTTGGTGATTGCGTTGAAGCGAACAATCCCTTTCGCCTAGATGAACCACATGGCCATAATTATCGGCCAGAATCTGGACCTCTATATGACGCGGTGTTTGCAGGTATTTTTCCAAATACACCGAATCATTTCCAAAAGAGCTACCGGCTTCTTTACGGGCAAGATCAAAGGCTTCTGGCATATCATCGGGAGTATAGGCAATCTTCATTCCCTTTCCGCCGCCGCCGGCCGTAGCCTTAATAATAACGGGATAGCCAATCTGTTCGGCGATTTTTTGTGCTTCTTGAACGGTTGAAACGGCACCATCTGATCCCGGAATAACGGGAAGACCGGCCTCTATCGCCATTTTTTTGGCCGAAATTTTATCCCCCATCAACCGGATCATCTTTGGATCCGGCCCGATAAAGGTAATACCATGCGCTTCTACCATTTCGGCAAAATCGGCGTTTTCTGATAAAAAGCCATACCCCGGATGTATAGCATCTGCACCCGTCATAATGGCTGCCGAAATAATGGCTGCTTTATTCAGGTATGAATCCCCGGCCATAGGGGGACCAATACATACGGCTTCATCTGCTAATTTAACATGCATAGAATCGGCATCTATCGTTGAATGAACCGCTACGGTTTGAATACCCATTTCACGGCAAGCCCGATGGATGCGAAGGGCAATTTCACCCCGATTGGCAATCAAGACTTTTTCAAACATGGCTATCCTATTCGGAACAAAGGTTGATTATATTCAACAGGATTTCCCGTTTCAATTAAAATTTCCATAACTTGACCGGACTTATCAGCTTTAACGGGATTAAAAGTTTTCATAGCTTCTATCAAGCAAACCGTTTGTCCAACGGCAATTGTATCTCCCACCTGAACAAAAGGAGCGGCGTTTTGATCCTTTGCCAAATAGGCAACCCCTACCATGGGTGATCGGATATAATTTTCCGAAGATTTAGCGACCTGCTGTTCCACCACTGGAGCCGATACAGTAGCCGGTTGTTCTGCCACAATCTTAGGGCCAACAACCCGCAAATGAACCCCATCCACATCATATTCAATTTCGGACAAATTATTTTTGTGTAATAATTCGGCCAATTCGGTAATGGCTTGTTTTTGTTCTGCCTGCATAAAAAACCTCGCATAAAAAAGTAAAACGGCTTATTTTTATCGTATTACCCCAAAAAAAGCAAGTAAAAAAAGATTACAAAAATCTTGCAAAGCGACAGAAAGTGTGATAATTTAGCCTCATTACTGAAAGGTTTTATAATGACAATATCATACGAAGAATTAGCCCGCGGGATTGAAACCATTGTTCCCGAAAACGGTTTGAAAGAAAAATTGGCTTTGGCGGAAAAAGAAAAGCGCCCTTTAATTATTAAGTTTGGTATGGATCCGACAGCGCCCGATTTACATTTAGGGCATGCGGTTGGTCTTAAAAAGTTGCGCCAGTTTCAAGATGCTGGGCATGAATTATGCTTAATTGTCGGGGACTTTACCGCCTGCATTGGCGATCCGACAGGACGCAACACCACGCGTCCGCCTCTCACACCGGAAGAGGTGAAACAAAACGCTAAGACCTATATTGATCAGCTGGGTAAAGTCATTGATATGACGAAAAACATCAAAATTGTTTTTAACGGCGAGTGGATGAATAAGATGACTTTTGCCGATATTATCAAATTACTGGGTAAGGCAACCTTGGCACAAGTTATGCAACGGGATGACTTTGCTCTGCGGTATAAAGACAACATTCCCATTGCTCTTCATGAATTGATTTATCCCTTAATGCAGGGGTATGATTCGGTGATGGTTAAATCCGATATTGAATTTGGGGGACGCGATCAACTGTTAAACTGCCTAATGGGGAAAACACTTCAAGAAAGTATGGGGATGCCGGGACAAATTGTAATCAGCATGCCCCTTTTGGTGGGGTTGGACGGTCATATTAAAATGAGTAAGTCAAAAGGAAACTATATCGGCCTAACCGAACCGGCCAACAATATGTACGGGAAAGCCATGTCTATCCCCGATGATTTAATCCTCGATTGGGTGGAATTGGTGACGAATTGGACACCGGATGAAAAATCCCGTGCCATTGCCGATTATAAAAACGGGTCTGTCAATCCTATGGAGATTAAGAAGAAAATCGCCTTTAATATCGTGGAACAATATCATGACAAAGCCGCCGCCGAGGAAGCCGAACGCTTTTTCTATGTGCAGGTACAACAACGCGGTTTTGATACCAAGGAATTCCAAGAAGTCAGTGCTGTCTCACTGGGTCTTTCAACGCCGTGCGGATTGGTGGATTTCGGGGTCGCTGTGATGCAGGGGCAAAGTAAATCGGCCATCCGTCGCTTGATTGAAAGCGGGGCGGTTTCTGTTTCGGGTGAAAAAGTGACGGATATCAATGCCAAAATTGCGCCGGTTCCAGAGGGCCTTAAAATCAAGATCGGTAAGCGGGGATTCTTTAATCTGAAACCATAAAAGGGAAGTGAGGGGTTATGAAAGATAAGGAAAAAATAATTTTACGGATTTTAAAAGAGATTGGGCGGCTACTTTTGGTGGTAGTTCTTCCCTTTTTGTTTCCAATAATTTTTTTCGGTATTTGTTACCATAATATTCCCCTTTATGAGGGTGGTTCTTTATATTCCCATTATGGAGCTTGTTTCAAATACTCAAGAATTATTATTTTAACCTGTCCTATTATTATGATGGTTATCTTATTCCCATTCGTTTATCGTGGTAAATTGTCAAAGTTATGGATAATTGAATGGGCGTTCTTTTTTCTATTTATTCTATTTGCTGGAAATGTTATTGATTATGTGACCAGAGTAGAATCAAAACCATCCTCCATTGAAGTAGAAGATACGCTTTGGGATTGGCAAAAAATAGGGGAAAATGAGGGGGGCTAAAATGACAAACAGTACGGGAAAAATCGTAGCGGTCAGCGGTAGTGTGGTTGAAGTTCGGTTTGAAAAGGACTTGCCGGCGATGTTTAATGCCTTAACAACCGAAGGAGATTTACCCCTTATCTTGGAAACGCAAGGGTATATTGATGAGCATACTGTGCGCGCCCTAGCCATGGGTGGAACGCAAGGGTTGGCCAGAGGTATGAAAATCATGGATACGGGGCACCCCATTGAGGTCCCCGTTGGGGATAAGACTTTGGGGCGGATGTTTAATGTGTTTGGGGAAGTCATTGATGGCGGAAAACCCATTCAAAAAGCAGAACTCAAATCCATTCATGCCCAGCCCGTTCCAGTGTCGGAATTAGAGGTATCCTCCGAAATTTTTGTCAGCGGTATTAAAGCCATAGACTTACTTGCCCCAATGGAACGAGGCGGTAAAGCCGGCCTTTTTGGTGGGGCGGGTGTCGGTAAAACCGTTTTAATTACCGAAATGATTAACAATATGGTCGGCCGGTATGAGGGTGTCAGCATCTTTGCCGGTATCGGCGAAAGATCACGCGAAGGGGAACAACTCTATCGTGAAATGCAAGAAGCCGGCGTTTTGGACAAAACCGTGATGATTTTCGGTCAAATGAATGAAGCCCCCGGGGTGCGGTTTCGGGTGGCTCTATCGGCTCTCACCATGGCGGAATATTTCAGGGATCAGAAAAAACAGGATGTTCTATTATTGATAGACAACATTTTCCGGTTCATTCAGGCCGGTTCCGAAGTATCTGTTTTATTGGGTCAAATTCCATCCCGCGTGGGATATCAGCCGTCTCTTGGCACGGATATTGCCGATTTGGAAGAACGGATTTCCAGCACCAAAAACGGTGCCATTACTTCTATTCAAGCGGTCTATGTGCCGGCAGATGATTTTACGGATCCGTCGGCCACACATACTTTTGCACATTTATCGTCAACGATTGTGTTGTCGCGGGTACGGGCGGCACAGGGGCTTTATCCGGCACTGGATCCCCTCTCATCGGGATCAAATATGTTGACTCCTTTAATTGTCGGTGAAAGACATTATCGTGTTGCGACCGAGGTTAGAAAAACCCTTGCCCAGTATGAAGATTTAAAGGACATTATAGCCATGTTGGGTTTTGATGAATTGCCCGAGCATGATCAACAAACGGTTTTAACCGCTCGAAAATTGGAACGGTTTTTAACGCAACCTTTCTTTACGACCGGTCAATTTACCGGCATGAAAGGGAAATCTGTGAACTTGGAAGATACCATTTCGGGGTGTGAGCGGATTTTGTCCGGTGAATTTAATGATCTGAGCGAGAATGATTTCTATATGATTGGCACTGTTGATGAAGCGCGTGAAAAAGCCAAAAAAAGGAAAGAGGGCTAGATGGAATTAAATCTGCGAATTTCAACACCGATCGGTATTGCGCTGGAAACCACTACAACTCAGGTAGATTTTGAAGCCATTGACGGCTTTTTCACGCTTCTTCCCCGACATGCGGATATAATATCGGCTCTTAAATCCGGTATTTTAAGTTATAAAGTGGGTGGCAAAAAATCCTATGTCGCCTGTCATAAAGGCGTTTTAGTGAAAAAAGGTTCAGAAGTATCCGTTTCCACCAAATTGGCTGTTTTAGGATCCGATTTAAAAGAATTGCAACAAAAGATTGCTGTTGATTTCAAGGCAATGGAGCAGGATCGCAAAGAGGTCAACTTAACAATGGCCAAGTTGGAATTGGGTCTTGCCAAGGGGATTTTATCGTTAAAGCAAGAAGGAGGTGCCCATGGCAACATTTGATGAAGAAAATAAAAAAACAGAAAGGGCTTTGATAAAAAAAGCACATAAAATGGCCGAACGGGACAATCGGACTCTTTCCTTTAATGCCGCCATTTTAACCGTTTACGGGTGGCAGATAGCCATTCCCACTTTTATCGGCGTTTTATTGGGCGGATTTTTGGATCGGCATGTCCCAATTCCCTATTTATCGTGGACACTAAATTTACTTTTAATCGGTATTGCCATCGGATTTTATAACGCCAACGCGTGGGTTAAAAAAGAAGGTTTATTACAGAAAAAGGAGAAACATAAAAAATGAATTTTGATGCTTTTCGTATCTCCGGTTCAGATGCCCTTCTGTGTTTAAGTATCGGTGCCATATGCGGTCTTTTGTTCATGTATCTTTTATGGCGGACGGTTCAATTATTGCCCCGGGTCAAGCATAAATATCTGTTTTTATTTGTATCAAAGGTACTTCGCATTTTCTTGCTTTTATGTGTGATGATTTTGTTTTCCAATCATCATGCGGGAAGGTTTTTAACCATTTTTTGCGGTTTTTTAATAGTACGCCTGATTATATTACGTTTTGTGCGATTTCGGGTTTGTCGTGATACGGAAGAAAAGCAATTAATTAAGGGATCAAAGAAAAGATGAAAAAAGGCTTTTTTAAAATGCTGATTAAGATGCCTGATATTCCCTTGCTGGGTGGGGTCATTGTGGCCCTTTGCATTCGGCATTTTATCGGTTTTAGTTCTTTTACCGATATTGTGTTATCGGTGGTTGCTTTGGCTGCTTTTTTAATTCGGGTTTGCCTTTGGATTAAGAATCCGGTTGGACGGGGCATTTTGCTTTTTCTGGTATTTTCTGCTTGGGGCAGTTCTATTCGCTTAACCCCCACCGCCGTAGAAGGAATTGATTTACGCAACATTGATGTCATTCCTATTTTGACACTTGGTCCCATAACCATTGGCGCGACAATATTTTATTCATGGCTTGTCATGGGGGTATTAACCCTTATTTCATGGCTTGCAACCCGCCATTTAAAGACAACTGTTCGTGTATCCCCCCTTCAAACAGCGATGGAATCGGTTGTGCGCGCTATTCGTTCACAAATTATAGATGTTAGTGGTGATAACCCCGCCCGTTATTTGCCGATTATGGGAACTTTCTTTTTGTTTATCGGGATGAGCAATCTGATGACCGTCATTCCATGGTTTCGGGCCCCAACGGCTTCCCTTTCCACAACAGCAGCGTTTGCTTTATGTGTTTTTTGTGCCATGCCGATTTTCGGAATTCAAAATGCCGGTATCAAGGGGTATTTAAAAAAATATATTGAGCCTACCCCCGTTATGCTACCTATGAACATTTTAAGTGATTTTTCGTCTATGTTATCCTTGGCTTTTCGGCTTTATGGCAATATGCTCAGCGGTGCGATCTTAGGGTCTGTGCTCATGATGCTGGCTCCATTTTTAGTACCGCTTCCCATGCAGATTTTAGGTCTTTTTACCGGGATGATTCAAGCCTATGTTTTTACCCTTTTGGCGATAATTTATGTGTCTTCGGTATCGCCGAAACAACCCTATGAAGACAAACTCAATTTTTACTAAGAAAAGGAGAAAAATTATGGAACCAACAACTTTAATCGGCGCAATGTCTGTTTTAGCGGCCGGAATCTGTGTCGCCATCGGCGGTATCGGATCGGCTTTGGGGGAAGGAAATGTGGCAGCAAATGCTTTGCGTGCTATGGCGCAACAACCCGATGAAGCCGGCAACATTACCAAAACGATGTATGCTGCCATGGCCGTTGTAGAATCAACTGCCATTTACGCTTTGTTCATTACCATGATGATTTTGTATTTTAATCCG
The DNA here is from genome assembly GCA_034184445.1 of Pseudomonadota bacterium. Lineage (GTDB taxonomy): Bacteria > Pseudomonadota > Alphaproteobacteria > CAAHEQ01 > UBA3637 > CALXZG01. The sequence goes on from JAXFZX010000069.1 coordinate 22,841, forward strand.
TTTTGGAACTATGCCGTAGAAACTGCCGCGAAATAAAAGGAGTCCGCCATGGGATTTAGTTGGGTCACTTTCTTTGCCCAAATTATCAACTTATTCTTGTTGGTATGGCTGTTAAAACGCTATCTGTATCACCCGATTTTATCGGCCATAGAAAAGCGTCAAGCCTATATTGAGGACAAGGTCCGCAAGGCCGATGAAGCCGTCAAGTCTGCCCAAAAGCAAGAAGAAAAATTAAATCGGGCGGTGCAGCAATGGGAAAAGGACAAACAAAAACGTTTAGATGCCTTGGATGTCGAGTTAGATACCTATCGGCTGGAACAAAAAACAGCCATTGATACAGGGGCAGCCG
>JAXFZX010000070.1:0-4726 GCA_034184445.1 Pseudomonadota bacterium
ATAGCGGTTTGGTTCATTGAAACATATCAAATGATACGCATACACTTCAAACTAAAAAGGATTTTAAAAAGAAAGGGATAGAATATGGATATTGAAAAATTAACGGATAGATCCAAAGGATTTGTGCAATCGGCGCAAAATTTAGCGGCACGGGAAGGGAATCCCTATTTGACACCTGCCCATTTATTGAAGGTTCTATTGGATGATAAGCAAGGCTTTGCTACACAACTTTTGGTGGGGGCCGGTGCCGATGTCGGACAGGTTGCTGCCGGCGTGAATGAAGAATTGGAAAAATGTCCCAAGGTGTCGGGATCGTCCGTTCAGGTGACGCTTTCCCAAGATTTTCTGCGCGTGATGGATAGCGCCGAACAAATTGCCACCAAAGCCAAAGACGCCTATGTGACGGTGGAGCGGTTGTTGCAGGCCTTACTTGCCGAAAAGAATTATGGAGTTGATTTAAAAAAGTTAAATGAGGTCATCAATAAAATGCGTCAGGGACGCACTGCCGAATCCCCTACGGCCGAGGATAATTTTGAAGCCCTTAAACGATACGCTATTGATTTTACCGATCGGGCGCGTAAGGGTAAATTGGATCCCGTTATTGGTCGTGATGAAGAAATTCGGCATACGATTCAGGTATTATCGCGCCGGACAAAAAATAATCCAATTTTAATCGGTGAGCCCGGTGTCGGTAAAACCGCTATTGTGGAAGGATTGGCCCTTCGGATTATTAATGGTGATGTGCCGGAAAGTTTGGCACATAAACGATTAATGGCACTGGATATGGGGGCCTTAATTGCAGGTGCCAAATATCGGGGTGAGTTTGAAGAACGGCTGAAAGCTGTTTTGCAAGAAGTTTCCTCATCCAATGGTGAAGTTATCCTATTTATTGATGAGATGCATACGGTTGTCGGCGCAGGGGCAAATGAGGGTTCAATGGATGCCTCTAACTTGTTAAAACCGGCTTTGGCGCGTGGGGAACTTCATTGTATTGGGGCAACGACCTTAAAAGAATATCAAAAATATATTGAAAAAGATGCCGCTTTTGCACGCCGCTTCCAAACGGTTTATGTGAATGAGCCGACTGTTGAAGATACGATTTCCATCTTGCGTGGGATAAAGGAAAAATATGAAATCCATCATGGGGTGCGGATTTCCGATGCTTCTTTGGTATCGGCAGCGGTGATGTCCAATCGGTATATTGCCGATCGCTTTTTACCGGATAAAGCTATTGATTTGGTTGATGAAGCGGCCAGTCGCCTTAAAATGGCGATGGATTCAAAGCCTGAAAAATTGGATGAACTGGATCGTAAATTATTGCAGTTAAAGATTGAACGCGAAGCCCTTAAAAAAGAAACCGACCCTGCTTCACAAGAACGTTTGGCCGCGATAGAATCTCAGATTCCGCAAATGGAAAAGGAATCAGCCGATATGACGGCCGCGTTTGAAGCATCCAAAGGTAATGTGAAAAAAGCCAATAAACTCCGCGAACAGATTGATCAGGCTAAAATTAAGATTGATCAGGCCTTTCGTGATGGTGATTACGAATTGGCGGGGCGCTTGCAATATAAAGATATTCCCGATTTACAGGCGCGCCTCAATGAACTGGATAAAATCAATCAGGCCCATGTGACATTGGAAACCGTGACACCGGATTTGATTGCCGAGGTTGTTTCAAAATGGACCGGTATTCCGGTTGATAAATTGATGAGTTCCGAACGCGAAAAACTCTTGCATATAGAATCCGAAATCACTAAACGGGTCGTTGGACAAGATGAGGCCGTCACGGCCGTTGCAAACGCCGTTCGGCGGTCGCGGGCAGGGCTTAAAGACCCCAATCGTCCGATCGGCTCGTTCTTATTTTTGGGCCCGACAGGGGTGGGAAAGACAGAACTTGCAAAAGCACTGGCTTCCTTTTTGTTTGATGAAGAAGCGGCCTATATCCGGATTGATATGTCCGAGTATATGGAAAAGCATGCAGTGGCAAGGTTGATTGGTGCCCCTCCGGGGTATGTCGGATATGATGAAGGCGGTATTTTAACCGAGGCTGTCCGCCGCCGCCCCTATCAGGTCATTCTTTTTGATGAAGTGGAAAAGGCACATCCGGATGTGTTTAATATCTTGTTGCAAATTTTGGATGACGGCCGTTTAACCGACAGTAAGGGACGCACGGTGGACTTTAAAAACACCTTTATTATTTTGACATCTAACCTGATTGTCCGTGAAGACGAAAAAGATATGATGGAAAAATTAAAAGCGTTCTTTAAACCGGAATTTTTAAACCGCTTGGACGAGATTATCAAATTCCATGCCCTTAAAAAAGAGGATATTCGGAGGATTGTAGATATTCAGGTTGCTCGCCTGCAAAAACGATTGGATGATCGCCATATCCGACTGGATTTGGATGATAAGGCAAAAGATTGGCTTGCCAAAAACGGATATGATTCCGAATTTGGGGCAAGGCCCTTAAAACGCCTTATTCAACAGGAATTGGAAAACCCGCTTGCTATGGCGTTATTATCAGGGGATATACTGGACCATAGTGTTGTGGCCATCACGGTCCAAGATGACAAATTGGTGTTTAATTCGGCGACAAAACCCAAGGAAAAATTATCAATACCGGCTGTCTAGTCCGTTCATCAGGGTTTGGACATCCTTATAAATGGTGTCCAAATCCTCACGGGTGTAGTTGAAGTATTTATCTTGATAAAAATTGGGTAGTTTGGCACCTGTGCCACGGTAGGTAATAAAGTAAAATGTAACAATACCATTTTTATTTTCTACCTCTGCATTTATAATAGAAGGATGAAAAAATAAATCTTGGCCAGTTGATGATTGAATAAATTTCTGTAATGATTTCTGTAATTCTTTCAATTTGAAATCATCAAATCCATTATCAAATAGTTTAAATACAACCCCTTCATAAATATCACTACGGGGTCTTTTGTAACCTAAACGATATGTTTCGTAATAGCCGTCGCCGAATTTTTCTGTTAGATCTTGGTATCCGAAACTGAGTGAATTTTGTTCAAGATGTAATGATAAAAAAGAAGGGTTTTTGATGTCCTGTTCTATCCCCAATAGGGATAAAATACGATAGATGGGTATATTTTTTTTACCTTGTATTATTTTTCTCTTCCTTTGGGGATGTCCAAAATACCACACAATAGCCAGTACCTCTAAGGCAAGTAAGCCTTCTTGGATAATATTTAACTTTTCGCCGTAATGGGGTAAATCTAATGAAAATATGAAAAATAATACGATAATTCCCAAAATAACCACTATCGCATCTACTAATTTTGTGGGTGAGTTGTATTTAAATTCCTTTTTTTGTTGTTTAAAAGAATACTTTAATGAGTAAATAAAGCCGACTATTCCTCCAATATAAATGCTTAAAAAGGCAAATATTCCTCCGAAAGAATCAGGTGAAAAAATTTCACAATTTTCTTCTTGGAAACAACCATAGATAAGAACAGAAATTAATACTGAAAATAAAACCAATAATAAAAATCCCAGAATTTGTAGTCCGGATAAGCGTATTCTTTTCTTATAGTTTTTTAAAATCGGAGGCTTGGCATTTTCAACTTTATTTACAAATTCCATAAATGAAATCATGGCTTACTCCTTTATTTTTAATAATTTGATATTCGGAAAATCTTCTTCGGCTTTGCCAAGGTGCCACGCATTTCGGGCTAAGAAAACCGGCGCGCCGTCATGATCGGTCGCCATGGTGGAACCGTTTTTGGCGATAAAGGCTTCCACATCTTTGTCGGCTCCGGCTACCCAACGGGCAGTCATATAACTTGTGGCTTCAAAAATTACGGGCACATCAAATTCGGTGCGGATTCGATCGGCCAATACTTCAAATTGCAACGCCCCCACAACACCCACAATCCATTCCGAACCGATAGAGGGTTTAAAGACACTTGCCCCACCTTCTTCGGCAATTTGTTCCAACGCTTTACCCAAATGTTTGGCTTTTAGGGGATCCACCGCCCGCACTTTTTGAAGCAACTCCGGCGCGAACGAAGGTATCCCTTTAAAGGTTATTTGTTCCCCCTCGGAAAACGAATCGCCAATCCGAAAGCCTCCATGGTTCGGCAGACCGATAATATCGCCCGCATAGGCATCTTCGGCCAACTCTCTGTCTTGTGCCAAGAACATGACGGGATTATGTAAGATCATTTGCTTATTATCCCGCAGGTGCATCAGTTTCATTCCCCGTTTAAAATGCCCCGAGCACACACGCATAAAGGCAATTCTGTCACGATGCTTCGGATCCATATTGGCTTGAATTTTAAAGACAAAACCCGTCACTTTTTCTTCATCGGGTGAAATAGTGCGCTCGGCCGTCACTTGTGGTTTGGGGGCAGGGGCCATGGCGACCAGCGCATCCAATAATTCCTTAACGCCAAAGTTATTGATGGCCGATCCGAAAAATACAGGGGTCAGGTATCCATCCAAATACGCCTGTTCATCAACGGGCTTACAAAGAGCGCGCACCATTTCAATATCTTCACGCAGTTTTTCCACCTGATTTTCCGGTAAAAGGATGTCTAATTTTTCATCCTGCACCCCGTTAATAATTTCGGCCTTAATGGGGAGTTTTGTTTTGTCCGAACTTTTATCAATCAGATTGAGTTTGTCGTGTACCAAGTCAAAGCACCCCTTAAAATCATGCCCCATGCCGATTGGCCAAGCCGCCGGTGCAACATCAAGGGCAAGG
>JAXFZX010000071.1:0-8492 GCA_034184445.1 Pseudomonadota bacterium
ATCATCTATCTTTTTTTGTCGTATTTGATTAGGGGTTTGAAAAATAGGAAGCTTGGGGAATAATGCCCCTACATCAACCCCCAATACAAGAGCTGCCTTATATAATAGTCCGGCAAATAGTGGTGTTAACCTTTTTTCAATTTGTTTTAGGGATCTTACCGATATATTTAAATAACAGGCCATTTTTTGAAGATTAATTTTCTTTTGTTTGCGCAACTCTCTTATTTTTTGAGCAACATACATATTTATATTATCAGGTAAGGTATCCGGCATAAAATCCTCCATAAAAAAAATCGCCACGGTGCTTTGGCGACTGGAAGTTAGTACCTATCATCAGAAATAGTGCAGTTATTTGACCAAAAGGCCTTATTACCTGCCTTCCAGTCAAGCGACTGGAAGGTTTTACGCCAAAGTGCTATGGCAACTGATGGAAGAGTACTAATCTTCGGGGCGGACACCAACCCGCCTTAGAAGGAATTTTGCCCCAAAATATCCGTATTGTCAAGAAAAATTATTGTCTATTCTGTTAAACAGCCCAAGATTCTATTCTTTGCGGCCGAAAAGTTTTTCAATGTCGTTCAGGTTTAATTTAATATATGTCGGTCGGCCATGAATGCATTGACCGGATGTGCCACATTGTTCCATTTGACGCAAAAGGGCATTCATTTCATCAATCGTTAAAACACGCCCTGCCCTGACTGACCCGTGGCAAGCCATTCGGGCGCAAATATCCTTTATCTTATCCTTTAATAATATGGTGTCATCATATTCTTTGATGGTATCGGCCAAATCTTCAACCAACTTTTTAATATCTGTTTTATCCAATAGTGCTGGTATTTCTCGCACCGCAACACAGTCCTCACCAAAGGTATCCAATGTCAAGCCGAAATTTTTTAATTCTTCACTTCGGGTCGTTAATAATTTAACCTTATCAGGGGTTAGCGTGACAACCTCAGGGATTAAAAGGGCTTGAACTTCCGGATTTTGTTGATTTTTAATCAACTTTTCATAAGTCAATCTTTCATGCGCCGCATGTTGATCGGTAATCACAATGCCGTCTTGGGCCTGAGACACAATATATGTTTTGTGAAATTGTGCCTTAGCAAAGCCCAAAGGAGGAAATTCATCCGTCTGTGGTTGTGCAGAGGAAGCAGGCGCAGATTCGGTGCGAACGGAAAAACTATCCTGCAAAAAGGTAGGCACGGACTGGTGTGATTTTGGGGATGCAAAGGATGTAATCCGTCCCCTTGGAACAGAAGAAAACTTTGGCATAGGCGGTAAAACAGACTTTTCCGCCTGATGAATGGCACCCAGAGCAATTGTTGTTGATGTCCGATTACCATATGTAGCCAATGTGTGACGAATAGCACCGATAATCAATCCTTTTATGCGCGGTAAATCCTTAAAACGAACCTCAGTCTTCGCGGGGTGAACATTGACATCAACCTCTGTTTTCGGGACGGTTAAAAACAGGGCAACCACCGGAAAAGAATCGTGTCCAATTAACCCTTGATACGCCGCCCGAATAACGCCCGTCATTAATTTATCCCGAATGGCACGACCATTGACAAAAAGATATTGATCTGCACCAGTGGACCTGAGATATGTCGGAAGGCCAATATATCCTGTCAAAACAATACCTTCATCATCCGCAGAAATAGGCACCACATTATCCGAAAATGCGCGTCCGATAATTGAATTTAACCGCTCCATTTGATTTTGAGTCGCCGGATACGAAAGCAAAAGCCTTTTATCATCGGATAGGGAAAACGAAATTTTGGGATACGCCATCGCCAGACGATTAATGGTATCTTTAATAGCCATGGCCTCAGTTTGATCGGATTTCAAAAATTTCAATCTGGCAGGTGTGGCATAAAATAAGTCCCGAACTTCTACCGTTGTGCCAACCTTGTGCGAAGCCGGTTTAGGAGAATCTTTATGACCGCCTTCAATCCGTAAAGACCAAGCCGAATCTGCCGTCCGCTCACGCGAGGTAATTTGAACACGGGCAACAGAAGCAATGGACGGCAAAGCCTCCCCCCGAAAACCCAAAAAATTGATGTTAAATAAATCTTCATCAGGCAACTTACTTGTCGCATGGCGTTCTACACATAAATTGAGTTCCTCAGGTGACATACCCTTACCATTATCGGTGACAGAAAAATATGCCTTACCCCCATTTGTCATCCGAATATCAATTTGCGTAGATTCGGCATCTATCGCGTTTTCAATCAATTCCTTTAAGGCCGATGCCGGCCGTTCCACAACCTCACCTGCAGCAATTTGATTAACTAAATTTTGCGGTAAAAGCCGAATCATATCCCCTCCACTATACCAAATATCCGTGTTTTAAGGCTGCCTCAATAAACGATTTAAATATCGGGTTTGGAGCACCCGGCCGCGATGTAAACTCCGGATGAAATTGCACGCCAATAAAAAATGAATGTGTTGGTATTTCAATAATTTCCGGTAATAATCCATCCGGAGATTTCCCCGTGATGAAAAATCCTTTATCTTTAAGTGCATTTTCATACGAAATATCCATTTCATACCGATGGCGATGTCGTTCGCGAATTTCATGGGCATTGCCATATATATGTGCAGCCAACGAATCCGGCTTTAAAATGCATGGATATCCACCCAACCGCATTGTACCACCCAAGTCACCATTATCGGGACGGATTTGTTTTTGTCCATCCTGTTCCCAGACCTTCATCTTGGAAATCACAGGTGTGCAGTTCCCACCAAATTCGGCAGAACTGGCATTTTCAATGCCAAGTAGGCTTCGGCAAGCCTCTACCACTGCCATTTGCATCCCAAGGCAAATCCCAAAAAATGGCACACCATTTTCACGGGCATAGCGAATGGCTTTCATCTTTCCCTCTATCCCGCGGACACCAAATCCCCCGGGAATAAGAATACCAGCATAAGGTTTTAAGGCATTATTCACATCTTCTTGAGAAAGGGTTTCAAATTGTTCGGACTCTAACCATGAAATACGCACTTTGGCATTGTTTGCTATCCCCGCATGAATCAGGGCCTCATGCAGGGATTTATAAGCTTCCAACAATCCACAATACTTACCAACAACAGCAATTTTAACCTCTTTTTCATAATTTTGCGAAGTATGCACAATACTTTCCCATTTTGATAAATCAGGATCGGGAGAACTTTCCAGCATGCCAAAATGTTTTAATACCCGTACATCCAAACCTTGGGCATGATAAGTTAATGGGATTTTATAAATGTTATCCACATCCAAAGCCATAACAACATCCGCAGGTGCCACATTACAAAAAAGTGCCAATTTTCGCCGTTCATCTGAACCAAGTTCTACCTGACTTCTGCACAGTAAAATATCGGCTTGTATCCCCGATTCCATCAATGTTTTTACCGCATGCTGGGTAGGTTTTGTTTTTAACTCACCTGCTGTGGAAATAAACGGCAGTAATGTCAAAAACAAAATACACACATTTTGGCGACCGACATCGTTGGCAAATTGACGAATGGCCTCCAAAAACAAAGTGCCTTCTATATCCCCTACCGTTCCACCGACTTCGTATAGCACAAAGTCCTCACCATGAAGGTCGGATTTTAAAAAATCCTTTATCTCATTGGTCACATGGGGAATTGCTTGAACCGTGGCCCCCAGATAATTACCACGCCGTTCTTTTTGAATGACATTATAATATATGCGACCGCCGGAAATACTGTCCGTTTTATGGCAATTTACACCCGTAAATCGTTCGTAATGCCCCAAATCCAGATCCGTTTCGGCACCGTCATCCGTCACAAAAACTTCACCATGTTGATACGGTGACATCGTACCGGGATCTATATTTAAATAAGGATCCATTTTCCGCATCCGAACAGAATAGCCACGCGCTTTAAGAAGTGAACCGGTCGCCGCAGATGCAATTCCCTTTCCCAAAGATGATACAACTCCGCCCAAAATAAAGATGTATTTTGTCATAAAAACTCCCTTTTATTAAAATAAAAATTCCCCTTTATTTTAAAGGGGTTATTGTCCATATTTATTGTATTTATTAAAGAGATGTCTTCACGGTCGCCAGCCAGGCGATAGCCCAAAAATAAACCCGTGAACTTTATCCGCATCATAAATCCTATCCAAACGATAAAAATATCGCATACATTTTAAAAAAATGCAAGAAGTATTTTTAAACAATCAAACTTGACACTATTATTTTTTTATGCTACAAGTTAAAACCATTTTTCAAAGTGAAAGAGGGACACAATGGAACAATCAGATAATTTTAAGCAAAAATGTCTATTCTATTTCATAATGGCGACAAGCTTGATGATGCCAATCATCATGGCGTTCTTTTTTAAAATTACAGATTTATTTCCTGATATTCGGCAAGCTATTTATTCATACCTTTTTCCATTTTTATTAACAGGTATTTTTTCTTTTTATGTCAAAAAGAAAAAAGTTTTCAACAACAAATATATATTCTATTCATTTTGTCTTATTTTATTAGTGACCCTTTTCTCACGTGTTTTCCTATTTCCTCTGAGAAGTGGAGACTATAATAACTTCCTTTATCACTGGATAAGGCAAATGCAATTTATGGGGTGGCCGTGGCAAATTGCCGTTCCAATTACAAACTATAATCTGTTATATACTTATATTTTGGCAGTTATTTTGCATGTTCCTTTTTCTGATTTATTTTTGATAAAATCTGTTTCTGTCATTTTTGATGTTATTTTAGGAATCGTTGTGCTATTTATTTTAAAAAAATCATTAAAATTAAAAGAGATAAATTGTTTGCTAGGATTTACATTAAGTATGATTATTCCTTCTTTATTTCTTAATTCAGCAGCATGGGGACAATGTGATAGTATGTATACCGCTTGTTTGTTGATTGGAATATACTTAATCCTTAAGGAAAAACCAAAAACAGGCTGTCTGCTTTTAGGATTGTCTATATCATTAAAACTGCAAGCCGCTTTTGTTTTCCCGATATTATTATTCTTGATTGCATATAAACAAATAAAATTTCGTCATTTATTCCTGATTCCAATAACATATTTCATAATTATGTTACCAGCCCTATCTTGTGGGCGGACACTATCCAGTGCTATTGGGATTTATTTTAATCAAGTGCAAACATTTTCATCGCTATCAATGGGTTTACCTTCATTATGGGAAATTATTCATGGAAATTATACTTTTTTCCTTCCGCTGGCTCTTAGTCTTTCAATTATAATTGTCTTTCTCTTTACCATGTTAACGTTATTCTATAAGAATTTACAGGACAAAAAAGATTTTTGGGATATTTTATTCATTTATGCTCTGATTGTTCCCTATTTTTTGCCTAAAATGCATGAACGATACTTTTATATGGCCATAGTTTTATCCATAATCTACTTATTTAATCACCCTAAAATGTGGATGTGGATATTTGGCATTTCTTTAATTGATATGTGTTTATATCTGCCTTATTTGTTGGGATATTCTTTTTGTGATAGAAAATATTTAGCACTATGTTATTTGGTCATTATTCTAAAAATCCTTATTCAATTTTTTACATCACAGGATCCCAAAAATAATATCCCCATTCAAACGAATGAAGAGAATATTTTTAAAAGTCAAAAGAAGTCCTTGATAGCAAAGAATTTATTTATTTTATGTGGTATTTCTTCGTTTATTATATCCTTCTTTATCTTATCATCCGATTTTCAAGGGAACATTAGTATAAAAAAACAATTTACTGTTCCCTTTTGGGTCAATGCAAAAAAAGTTAATGTAAAACATCCTGGTTGGAATGAAGAATTGGTCTTTTTATCCGATGACAGAATTTTCCACCTTTCACACATGAACATGGCGGAAGTCATTCGTTTCAATGACACCGAGTTATGGGTTAAATGGGATGGTAATAATGAAGAACACTTTGTAAAAGAAAATAGTTCTAATTCTTACAATTTTACAAAATAATTTTTATATTAGAGATATTCAATATTTTATCAATTGGATAAAATATTAATATGTAGTAGTTCAATAACTCTTTACAAAAGAATTTTATATTTATTTTTGTTGAAAGCAATATACTTCTTCTTTGGCATCCTTTACAAAATGTTCTTCATTATTACCATCCCATTTAACCCATAACTCAGTATCACTAAAACGAAGTATGTCTGCCACACCAGAGACAGAAGGCCGAATAAGTTGTTTATCGGATAACAAAACTAAATCCTCTTCCCATACGGGGTGTCTTGCCTTGATTCTTGTTTTAGAAATGGCGACAGCATACTCACCAACGGAAGTTATTTCAGTGTCGGAAAAATATTTCTTTTTATCATTGGGGATAATATAAATAGCATCATGAATAATATTCCTAACATCTAGATTTGGCAATATATGATAAAATGAAAAAGATTTAGCTTGTTTAAAGGTAGCGTTTTCATTATACCATTTAACTGTTTGACGATAATCTTGAACAGGTATTTTATTCCAAAACAGAATTTTAGGGTAGACCTCTGTTGGTGATATAACATAAATTGGATATCCAGATTTATTATGTTCATTTAATGCAAGCTGTAAACTTTTTTCCAAATCTGGATGAAAATGATTCTTTGATAAGATATTATATTGTGTTAAATAAAACCAAAAGAATGATATATAAAAAACAGTGTATATACCGACTATAAGAAGAAGATCCCTTTTCTTAGAAAAGAGATAATTTATTCCAACAGATAATAATAAGATAATATTAAACCATAAATAGTTCAACCTATTTACATTTGCATAAATCAAACCTGAATATAAAATCCCTATTATTAATGTGCCTAACACAACGATATTATATTTCCTGCTTTTCGGCAGTATGAATAAGTCTCGTATAATTGCATATATCCCAACAAATATAAATGGTAAAGATATATGATAAAGTATTCCAAATTCATTAATTGAATTATAAATAGCGCCATCACTTCCCGTATAGAATATACGCCACAATATCCCTAACTTAGTGATAAATCCAGAGAAAGAAAGATTTCCTTGCCTCCATGCATGTATTTTGGGAATGGTTATAAAACTTTTAATTTCTGGAATAATATCATTATTAACCGCAATTAATAACAAAAATGGAAAAATAATTAATGAAAACAGCAGGCCAGATAATAATATATAGCAGAATGTTTTTTTATTAAAATCACAAAATAATCGGCAAAATAACTGAAATAAAAATGAGCATACAATATATATAGCACAGCAATCATAAGCATAAATTCCCAGACCATAGAATAAAGAGCTAAGCACTAAATAGGATATAGATTGAAAGCTTTTAACAAAAAAATAAAAACCCGTTAATATACAAAAAGGGGCATAATTTACTTCTATTCCCCATCGCGACATCATAATGTGCCATGGCATAATAGCAGACAGAAAAAATGCAATATAGGCAACTCGCTTATTATACATCAGCTCAGCCAAACGAAAAAACACATAACAACTGAGAATACCGAATAAAGCTTGAGGTAATCGGGCGGTCAGTGTGCTAACCCCAAATAATGCAAAAAAAGGAACGGTTAAGTAGCCATATAGCACACTCATTCCCGGCCCCCATGTTGGAAAATATACCGAAAAAATATTACCAGCTGTATCTCTTCCAGTTGTAAATAATGAATAGGATTCATAGGCTGCAAAGGCTTCATCTTGATTTAAACCAGCTGGGAGACTGTCTAAAAAAACAAGTCTTGACATTGATGCAAGTATTAAAATGAGTGTAAAAATTATGTATTCACTGTACTTTTTCAAATAATTTTTTATTACAAAAAATTTATACATAAGTTCCTCTTTCTCGCATTTTTACCACAGAAGGTTTTGTATGTCAAATTAAAAATAGCGACAATAAAATTCTTTCAGAGCCTCAGCAATTAGTTGATGGCCCTTTTCATTGGGATGGACTCCGTCATCACAAAGATAAGAACTGTAATCCAATTGCGATAAAAAGCATGTGGAAATATCTATCACGGGTATATCTCGTTCACGGGCAATTTTGAAAATTTCCAAATTATACATGTTATGCCACCGATAGGATAAATGCACATCATTTTTCATAAATTTCATAATGCTATTTTGATTTCGTCCCAAAGAAATTGATCGGACAAAACTTTCGGCATGCAAAGGCGGAAGTGAAAATAAAATAGGCGTTTTTCCCCGTTTTTGCGCCAATTGGATTAAATGAACATAGCGGTCATGAAATTGGCTTAAAGTCAACCTGGGCGCATGGGGTAAATCGGGATTTTGTGAAATCTTATCCCAATCATAATTGCATTCATTTCCCCCAAATGAAAAAAGAATATAATCACTATTTTGAACTTGGCTCAGATGAGATAAAAATGCTTTTTCACCTTCAATAACGGTTGAGCCGTGGCGAGCATAGTTTTTCCACACAACATTAAAACGCTGTTCAGAAAGTGCCACAAAATTTTCACGCAATATCTTATACTTATTGACTTGAGCATCATGA
>JAXFZX010000072.1:0-3803 GCA_034184445.1 Pseudomonadota bacterium
GAACGGTTGACATATGATCCGACTTATTGTTTTCAATATACCCTCAATATCGTCCACGGATTGGGCGAACACGAATTATTCAATTTGTTTTTTAACTCATTTACGCGCTCTGTCATTTCCGATTTGAATAGACAGACACCAGAAAATAAAGTCATTATGCGTGAATATGCGTATCGCTTTTTCCGACAGCTGATGCGCCAATATCGTTTGGAATTGCCCCCCTTGTGTTATCAATGGGGCTTGGATTATTTAAAGGGACAGCCCTTGAAAAAAATACTTTTCCGGTTGAAAAATTGGTATCTTCGGTTTCGGGGAAGGTTCTTGACGCAAATCGTATCCTGTCAAATCAAAGAGCCGTTTAAAGTGAAGTTTTTGGGTATCCCAATCGGGCATTTGACCGAGCAACGCGTAGGGCGTGAAAAAGTTAAAACTTTTTTGATGGGACGATTGCCAATCTTGACAATACGGGAAGAAGTGTAAATGGAACTGCATATTCCGATATTTTGTGCCACCGATGAAAATTATGCCCCGTTTGCATCTATGATGATGAAGTCGGTATTGATGCATACGCATTCCTTTGTAGATTTTTATGTCTTAGATGGGGGAATTAAGAAAAAAACAAAGCGTATGATCGCACGTGATTTAAAAGCCTATCCACACAAAAGTATAACCTATTTTGATATGGCACAATATGATTTATCTCAATTTCCAGATATGGCCCACTTTTCGGTTAATACTTTCTCTCGTTATTTTATTCCGGAATTGGTTCCTCATTTAGAAAAGATTATTTATCTGGATGTGGATATGACGATTAAAAAGGATATCAAAGAGCTATTTGATCAGGATTTAGATGGGTATCCTTTGGGGGCTATGGCGCATACACCGACAACATTTATGTCACGGCGGCTTCGGGATTGTACTTGGAGTGTATATCATGAGGATAGTGCCTATTTTAATGCCGGTATGTTGGTGATGAATATTCCAAAATTGATACAAATGAATTTTACAGATGAAGCCATTAAGTTGACGCACTTGTTGCGCGAAAAATTGATTTTCCCGGATCAAGATGTTCTGAATATCATGTTTGAAAATAATTATAAAATTTTGGATTTCCGGTTTAATTATGTGAACTATATTCGATGGCGCAAAGAAATAAGAAACATTGATCCTGTTGTTGTCCACCATTGTTCGTTAAAGCCATGGAAGGAAAATAGTATTTATCAACAGGATTTTGAAGATATTTTGCAACAGAGTGTATTTTATGACCATGTCTTTAAGACATACCGTTCCCATAAAGTTCGGTACTATTTATTTGGGAAAATACCCCTTTGCACCAAATATGTTCCAAAAGCTATTTTTTTAAATCAATCTTTTTTTGATAGATCCCAAGTGATTAAGGAAATAGAGTATGTCTAAAAGTATTCCGATATTTTGTGCCACTGATGAAAATTATGCTCCCTTTACATCAATGATGATGAAGTCAATGTTAATGCATACAAAATCTTTTGTTGACTTTTATATTATGGATGGTGGCATAAAAAGAAAAACCAAAAAGTTAATCCAAAAGGAATTAAAGAGTTTTCCCAATAAAACAATCCGCTATATAGATATGGCAGGATTTGATTTATCTCGTTTTCCTAGTTTGGCTCATTTTTCGGTTAATACTTTTTCCCGATATTTTGTCCCAGAATTGGTGCCAGAAATGGAAAAAGCGATTTATATGGATGTGGATATCATTGTGACTGGTGACATTCAAGAATTATATGATCAAGATTTAAAGGGCTTTCCTATTGGAGTGACACCATGTGATTTTAATGATTATTCTATGATTCATCAAATTAAGCGAATTTGGCCCGATGTCAAAGCCGATAGTGTGGCCTTTAATGCCGGTATTTTGGTAATGGATATTCCTAAACTTCTTAAAATGGACTTTACAAACAAGGCCGTTCAATTAACCGGTATGCTATATGATAAATTGGAAATGCCGGATCAAGATATCCTGAATATCATGTTTGAAAATAATTATTTAGCTTTGGATTATCGGTTTGACTTTATTCATACAACCCTTCCCAGATTGAAGAAAAAATATCCCGATTTAAAAACAATTGATCCTGTAATGATACACTATACCATTAAACCATGGAAATCTAATCAACCTTTTCAGGAAGAATTTGAAGATATCTTAAAAGATAGTTTGTTCTATCAACAGGTTATTCGTAAATGGCGATCGCGTAAAATTAGGTATTATTTGTTTGGGAAAATCCCTCTTGGTACCAAATATGTCCCTAAAAATATTTTCTTAAATCAAAACTATCTTGATAAAAAGTATCCATTATAAAAAACCGCCCCGATGATAGGGGCGGTCTTTTATTGCTATCCTTAATAGTTTTCCGGCTTGATTTGAAAGTAAGCCTGAGCGTGTGCACAAACGGGACAAATTTCAGGCGCCTTTTTCCCAATAACAATATGTCCGCAATTGGAACACTGCCAAATGGTATCTCCATCGCGTGAAAAAACAATACCATCTTTTATATTTTTGAGTAATTTGCGATACCGCTCTTCGTGCTCTTTTTCAATCTTGGCAACCAATTCAAACAAAGTTGCAATTTGAGTAAAGCCTTCTTTCCGTGCGGTTTCGGCAAAACCGGCATACATGTCTGTCCATTCGTAATTTTCACCATTGGCGGCATCCTCTAAATTTTGAATGGTATCGGGCACAGCACCACCATGCAGTAATTTAAACCAAATTTCTGCATGCTCTTTTTCATTGGCGGCTGTTTCTTCAAAAATTTTGGATATTTGAACATATCCTTCCTTCTTGGCCTTTGATGCATAATAGGTGTATTTATTCCGTGCCTGAGATTCCCCAGCAAAAGCGGTCATTAAATTCTTTTCTGTTTGTGATCCTTTTAGTTCTGCCATAATAAAATCCTTTCATAATTAAAGCTTGTCTATCATACAAATCTAAGCAATAAAAGTCAAGACAAAAATTATCAATCACAAAACGACTCGGCAAAACACCTAGCCGGAAAAAATTATCTTTCTTTTCCCAAATCCTGGGTCGGAAATGAGGCAGAGTTCCCGTCCAATAGTTTTGCAATTTCTGTGCCTTGTACAGGGTGAGATTTGCGGTATCCGCGTTGAGGATCCCGATTGTCCAAACCGCAATCAAAAACCTCAGCCGATTTAAAATCAGATGCTTTTAAAACTTTGTCTGTCATGGTATCCTCCTTTTGTCTAGTTTTTCTATATCTCTACTTTCAGCCTATCACGGTTTTTTAAACCTGTCAAGCCTATTTTTTAAAAAAATTCAAAAAAAATTAATCTTTTTTAAATCTAGATGACCGATGAAAGGCTAACGCTTCGGCTACATGGGGTGTTTCAACCCGAGCAGAGGATTCTAAGTCCGCTATGGTTCGGGCAACACGTAAAATTCGGTGATATCCGCGCCCCGATAACATCATTTTTTGTGCCGCATCAATCAGGAATTTTTCAGCATCCGGTGTTAGGGCAACAATCTCTTCTAGGATTTGGCCTTCGGCCTCGGCATTATTATGAATGTGATGGCGGTCTAAACGATCCTTGGCAAAATGCAAAGCATTTACCACGGCATTTGCCGAGAGTTGAGCCTCCGTCAAAACACCATTCCAAATGCGAACTTCGTCGTATGTGGCATCCGCGTCTTTAGTATTGTCCCCGTCAAACGCACGGCCAAGATAGGCGTGT
Organism: Pseudomonadota bacterium; assembly: GCA_034184445.1. Classification (GTDB taxonomy): domain Bacteria; phylum Pseudomonadota; class Alphaproteobacteria; order CAAHEQ01; family UBA3637; genus CALXZG01. The sequence continues at coordinate 3,727 of JAXFZX010000072.1, forward strand.
GTCTGAACAAAACTTGCAAGAGACCATCCAGAAGGAGCAGTGAACGTCGTGGCCTTCAACGTTGCGCCTGATTTCGC
>JAXFZX010000073.1:0-2918 GCA_034184445.1 Pseudomonadota bacterium
TAATGACATCATGTTCTTAAAAAAAGGCTTGATTTTTTCGCAAAAAGAGTGTATAAGACAAGGTGTTTATTTTTTGCGCTTGTAGCTCAGCTGGATAGAGTATTGCCCTCCGAAGGCAAGGGTCGTGAGTTCGAATCTCGCCAAGCGCGCCATAAAATCCGTCCGTCAGGGCGGTTTTTTTGTTGCGATTGCGTGAAAAAAAGAACTCACGAAGTGAGTTGTTCATGAAGCGCCAGCGTAATAGACGCCTTTGGCGGTCCCGAAGGGATGAGCACAGCGAACAAGCGCGCCATTATAGAACACTTTGCGGGAGTTTTTTACGGTTGTAAAAACTCATTTATCTCCCAGTAGCATAAGTTATCTTTCTTTTCCCCATTGACGCATAAATTTATAGAATCTACCCCGATCTTTGGTGTGTGCCAACTTACGATCTATAAAGCCGTTGTAGTCGCGCCTGAGAGCCACAGGGCCAAAATCCGGCAATTCAATATCAACGGATTCTCCCACTCGGATCCCGCGTAATGCCGGATCAAAGCATTTTTTGTTAATAAATTTATGAAGTGATCGTTCTATTAAACAAAAGTTTGAAAATTTGTTTTGTCCACCGCCTGACAACGGCACGATATGGTGCACATCAAATCCGTGTGGCACACGTCCGCTGGCGGCGCGTTCTAAATTGATAATATCGGCATATTGGTTCAAAAGTCCTTGCTTAAATAGCCACCTAACAAACACTTGATTCAACTTTCGTTTGTCAAATTGTTTTCTCAACGCCTTTGTCACTTCCGGTGGTTGCAAGACAAAATGGATTGTCATTTTTTACCCCGCTTTCACTGTTTGTAATTCTTGGTCCTTTCGGAACAGGTATAACAGAACCCTTAACGCTTTTCCCCGTTCCGATTGTAGTTCTGGGTCCCGCGATAAGATCGTCTGAGCATCTTTTGTTGCCACCCACAACAATTCGTTTTGTAAAGTAGGATCTGCCATTTTAAATTCTATCATACCGCTTTGACGCGAACCCAATAATTCTCCGGCACCCCGCAATTTCAGATCCTCTTCGGCCAAGAGGAATCCGTCATTGGTTTCTCGCATAATATTTAATCGTTTTTTGGCTGTTTCCGTTAATTTTTTTCCATGGATAAGGATACATTGAGATACCTCACATCCCCGACCCACTCGTCCACGCAGTTGATGCAAAGCCGCTAATCCAAACCTTTCTGCCTGTTCAATAATCATGATGCTCGCTTTTTTAACATCAACGCCAACCTCAATAACGGTTGTTGCCACCAATACATTTAATTCCCCCCGCGCGAAATGCCCCATAATTTCGTCTTTTTCCGGTCCTTTCATTTTTCCATGAACAAGACCGACTTTATCCCCAAAAGTTTTTTTTAAAATTTCAAACCGTTTTTTGACCGCCATTAAATCAGCCGTTTCTGATTCTTCCACCAAAGGACAAATCCAATATGCCTGTGCATGCTCTGATTCTGTTTTTATTTTCAGTCTATTAATTAAATCTTGTATTTTATCCATTGCCACCACGCGTGTTTCAATGGGTTTTCTGCCAACGGGTTTTTCGTCAAGGCGTGACACATCCATATCTCCATAAACCGTCAAAGCCAAACTGCGTGGTATCGGTGTCGCCGTCATAACAAGTAAATTGACACCTTTTTCTTTTTTGACCAAATTTAACCGCTGATGCACACCGAATTTATGCTGTTCATCTACGATAGCAAGACCTAAATTTTGAAAGATCACCTGCTCTGTAAAAAGGGCGTGCGTTCCGGTTAAAATTTGAATATCACCTTTTTTCAAGTTTTCCAAAATCTGCGCCCGTATTTTTCCCTTTTCGCGCCCCGTCAATAAGGCCACTTTAATTCCCAGCGGTTCACATAGTTTTGAAATTTTATCAAAGTGTTGACGCGCCAAAATATCGGTTGGTGCCATTAAGGCCGATTGCACACCGGCTTCCACTGCTGTTATCATTGCCATCAGGGCCACAATAGTTTTTCCGCTGCCGACATCTCCTTGTAAAAGCCTTGTCATGCGTTCCGGAGCCGCCATATCGCGTTCAATTTCAACTAAGACGCGTTCTTGTGCTCCCGTTAAGGCAAACGGCAATGATTGCCTCAGTTTCTGAATTTTTTGTCCTGTTCCGTGAATGATTTGCCCACCGGATTTTTTGTTTTGTGCCCGCACCAATAATAAAGCCAATTGATTGGCCAAAATTTCATCATAGGCCATCCGCATTCGCGCTTTGTTTGTCGGCAACAAATCAGCTTCTGCTTTCGGATAATGCACCTGTTCCACGGCATTTTTCCAAGAAGGCCACCCCTGTTTGGCCAGAAATGCACTATCTAACCATTCGGGTAATTTCGGTATAGCCGGCAAAGCATTTGCCACCATTTTTCGGATTAACTTACTGCTAACGCCCCGTGACTGAGGATAAATCACCTCATATTCTGGTATATCTCGATTTGATTGTGCAACATAATCCGGATGCACAATTCGCCACCCAAACCCATTTTGTTCAATACATCCCGATACCCATATTTGATTTCCAATCGCATAGTGTTGCTCTAAATAACTTTTGTGATAGTTAAAAAAGATCAACTCCACCTCGCATCCCAAGGCTTCTCCTTTAATACGATACGGCACACGTTTACTGGGCGGTGTCTGATGGGCGAGCACTGATATAAACAGGGTTGCATACATTCCTATTTTGATTTGTTCCGGGGCAGATATAACCGGCCGATAGATGATGCCTGACGGCAAATGCCATAATACATCAACGATATTTTCTCCACAAAAACGGGACACCAACTTCCCCAATTTGGGTCCCACACCGCTCACAGCGGTCACCGGAAGAAATAAGGGGCTCAATATATCGGGGCGCATATATTATTTTTTCTTTTTGA
>JAXFZX010000074.1:0-5960 GCA_034184445.1 Pseudomonadota bacterium
AATCGAAGTTCTCGGCCGGCTTTTCACACTGGTGCAACCACTGCCGGTGCTGGGGTCGCCACCACCGGAGCCGGTGTAATTACCGGTGCCGGAGCTGCCACCACTGGCGATACGACCGGAGCCGGCGCAACCACAGGCGCAACCACACGCGGTTGTCCCGTTATTGCCCCAACTAAATCCGCAACGCCATGCAACAGTCCACCCGTTGCCCCAACGATATGGGCGGCTTCGTGTCCGCGATGGCCGGCTTCAACCTGAGATGCACCTGCGATACAGGCTGCCGTAATCATCAAAGTTGTCAAAGTTTTATTTTTCATTGTTCCCTCCATTATCCTTGTTTTAAAAACGGGTCTCCCCAATTGATAGTTTTATCATACCATAAAATTATATTTTTGTCAATAGAAACAGTATATCTTATTGTTTTTACAGAATAAAAATATTTACAACATGAGAACAGAGTTGATATGATGGATAAGAATAAAAGCTCCCCCAAGATAAACTGAGGGGCACAATGATAATCAGATAGCCCTTAGATTTTTTCCAAGATCCAATTTTTCAAATCTTCTTTGGCAATAGCACCCGTATGTGTTGCAACATTTTGTCCATCCTTAAACAAAATCATGGTTGGGATACTGGCGATATTATATGTTTCCGGAGTTTTGGGAGCCTCATCCACATCCATTTTAACAATTTTAATCTGTCCTGCCAATTCTTCCGATAACTCCGTCACAATCGGCAACATTTGCCGACATGGGCCGCACCAAGTTGCAAAAAAGTCCACCAAAACCGGTTTACTAGATTTTAAGACCTCAGCCTCAAAATTCGTATCATTGATCATTTCCATATTGTTCTCCTTTCTCAAAATACTTTGTTTAATATAAAGATATTTCCTCCTTCTGTCAAGTCATTTATGTTCAATCCTATTTAGGTACTTACCATTCTTTGCTGACAATTTTTGCTCAATGTTCAGAATTGTGATTCGTGATTAAATCCCTTGACATTTGGGGATATTTTATATTAGATGATTTGATCATACAAAAGGAGATTATTATGACACTTTATGATTATACCGTTCCCAAACCCGATGGCTCCATGCTTTCCCTTGCGGATTTGAAAGGTAAGGTTATTTTAATTGTCAATACGGCTACCGGTTGTGGTTTTACCCCACAGTATAAAGATTTGGGAAAACTTTATGAAGTATATCATACAAAGGGGTTGGAAATTATTGATATTCCTTGCAATCAATTCGGGCATCAAACACCGGGAACAGATGATGAGGTGCATCAATTTTGCCAATTGCACTATAAAACACAATTTTCCCAGATGAAAAAATCAGATGTGAATGGGGAAAATGAATTACCCCTTTATACTTATCTAAAATCGCAGAAAGGTTTTTCCGGATTTGGGACACATAAATTTGCGCATTTGTTAACAGACATGTTAGAAAAAGAGGATCCCAATTGGAATAAAAGCCCCAGCATAAAGTGGAATTTCACCAAATTTTTGGTAGATACAGCCGGACATATAGTAGCGCGCTATGAGCCAACAGCCGACATGCAAGATATAGAAAATAAAATAAAGGAATTATTGGCATAAAAATGAATCGCGATCACATTATTATAAAAACAAGTTTAATCGGTATTTTAACAAATGTTCTGCTGGCAGGATTTAAGGCCGCTATCGGCGTTGTTTCAAACTCTATTGCCGTCACATTGGATGCGGTGAACAATTTATCGGATGCCCTGTCCTCAATCATCACGATTGTGGGCACAAAATTGGCAGGTAAATTACCAGATAAAAAGCATCCTTTCGGATATGGCAGGATTGAATATTTAAGTGCCATGATCGTATCGGGTATCGTCTTATATGCGGGGCTAACGGCGGGTGTGGAATCTATCAAAAAAATATTTCATCCCGAAGTTCCGAATTACAGCCCTACGGCCCTGATTATAATTTCTGTTGCCGTTGGGGTTAAAATCTTCCTTGGCAACTATGTGAAAGCGCAAGGCAAAAAAGTTAATTCCGGTTCATTGGTGGCATCTGGTTCAGATGCGTTGTTTGATGCTATTTTATCCGCATCTGTTTTGGCTTCAGCCATTATATTTATTCTTTGCGATGTTTCATTAGAAGCCTATGTCGGTGTTGTTATTTCAGTGTTTATTATTAAATCCGGCATTGAAATGATGAGGGATACCCTAAACGAAATTTTAGGCACTCGGGCAGACAAAGAAATCACTCATCAAATCAAACACCTGCTTTTATCCGACAAACGCGTTCGGGGTGTCTATGATTTAATCATGTATAATTATGGACCAGATAGATATTATGCTTCTGTGCATCTAGAACTACCCGATACCATGACAGCTAAAGAAATTGATAAACTGACACGGAAATTAGAAGCTAAAGTGTATCAAGAAACTGGGGTTATTTTGGCGGGTGTAGGACTTTATGCATATCACACCAAAAATGATGTTGCTATGAAAATTCAAAAAGAAGTAATGAGCAAGGTTATGAAACACAAGTGGGCTATTCAGGTGCATGGCTTTTATTTGGATATGAAAGAAAGAGAAATGCACTTTGATGTGGTCATGAGTTTTGATATTACTCCTGAAGAAGGCATCAAAATTTTACATCAAGAAATCCATAAACTCTATCCGAAATATAACATTCAAATTTTACCCGATATAGATATATCCACAACCGAATAATGAAGGAAAAATAATGACAAAAGTAATGATTATTAACGGCAGTCCCAGAAAGAATTTTAATACGGCCAAACTGTTAAAGGAAGCCGCCCGCGGCGCAGAAGATGCCGGTGCAGAAGTGGAAATCGTACATCTCTATGATATGCTGTATAAAGGGTGTATCAGTTGTTTGATGTGTAAACGCAAAGGGGCTAATATCAAGGGGCTTTGTTTTTATAAAGATGCCTTAACGCCTGTTTTGGAAAAATGTCTGAATGTAGATGCCGTGATTTTGGGCTCTCCCGTCTATCATTCTTATCCTACGGGAATGCTTCGGTCTTTTATGGAACGGTTTATGTTTCCCGCCCACACCTATATGGTAGATAGGGAACATGGCGGATTAAAACGAGTTTTGATGCGCACTTTGCCGGTTGGGCTGATTATGACAATGAATGCACCTGAAAGTCATTTCAACAACAGTAGCTATCACACCATTTTAAATGAAAATGAAGAATCCTTACGTCATGTATTTGGGTATTCGGAAACACTGTATGCCTTTGATACCTATCAATTTATTGACTATGCCAAATACGATTGCGATCTGTTTGATGAAGCCCATAAAGCCAAAGTGCGGGACGAACAATTCCCAAAGGATATGGCCAAGGCCTATGATATGGGTAAAAGATTCGCAAGCATGAAAAATTGATAAATACCTATCAAAAAAGCATTATGGCCTAGGATCGTATATTGCCATGCATAATGGTTTGTGCTTGACGAAGTTTTTCATCATAGTCCATACTAATCCCCTGTAAAATCATAAACATTTTTGGGGACATAGGATATAGATTAGAAGGTTCTATCGCATGAGAAAACCGTGTGCGATGATAGGGTTGATTAACAACTTGGTGTAGTGACAGATGATAATCTTCTTCACAAAACGGTGGTATCGCATCCCGATAGTGATGCTCGCTTTGCCAACGTTTTCGATGGCCCGATACCACCTGATTTAAGTTTGTTTTGGGATTTTTTGCCAATAATTGAATGACTTGATAATATGGTCTTTCATCTTTACCCAAGGCTGAGGTCGCCGCCAATAATAAGGGCGACACATGAACCGAACCAACTAGAAGCGGTTCATACATCCAGGCCGAAAAACTGTAATCCCCCAAATAAGTCGGTTGATTGGGATTAGCTCCTGCCCTTAAAGCGGCACGCACCGCATGGGGATTACCATTGCGACAAGCATTTAGTAAAATCGTATCTTGAGATTTAGGTGTTAATTTATCTTTAATCAGTTTAAATAAGTTTTGCATATCTGTTTATCGTGGAAAACTACCACAATGGTTGAAACCTCCTGAAATTGGAAGTATATCATATATTCATTTTTTAGTCAAGTTTTTTAATAAATGAGATTTTTTTAAGATCCCAGTGATAAAAATAATTTTTTATAAATAAATGACTTGCGAAAAGATTGCTTTTCTGATATAACAGGGCTAATTTAATCAAGAAAGGATGGACATAATGCCACAAAATAATCAAAAAACAAAAGCCGATGAAATGGCCGAATTACAACAACGAATTTTTGAACGCGAAGTTGATGAAGAACTGCGGCAAGAACGGTTGGCCAACTTTTGGAAAAAATACAAATTTGTTATTATTGGTGGAGTTATTTGTATTATTTTATCAACAATAGCGCATGAATGGTATGGATCATGGCAACAAAAGATTCGGCAGGCAGAATCCGATCAATTGGAAGAAGCCTTAATCGCATCGGTTAAAGGTAATGAAGCCGAAGCATTGACGCAATTAAAGCACTTGGGCAAAGTGGGCAAAACGGGATATCGCTATATCGCTCAACTAGAAGAAATCGGTCTGTTGTTTAAGCAGGGCAATAGGGAGCAGGCTCTAAGCATGCTGGAAGCTTTTTCTCATGATGAAAAAGCCCCTCGCTCATTGCGTGATGTAGCCGTCATTTCCTATGTCGGGCATCAACTGGATAACGGCGATGTCGCTCAGTTAAAGAAAATGATTACCCCTTTGACACAAGGATCCTCTACTGCTTTTTATGGGCAAGCGATTGAATTGTTGGTCAGATTACACCTAAGATCCGGTGATAAAACAACAGCAAAGGCTTTGATTAATGAAGCCATTGCATCGGATAAAACCTCCCCCACGGTGAAAGAACGGTTGACTTTGTTGGCGGAGTAAAAATTACCATGAAAAAAGTATTCATATTAGGATTGCTTATGATGGGATTGGTTTCATGCGCGGATAAAGGTCCCGTTGCCCCAAAAGAGGGGCGTCAAAGCGTTGGTGAAATTTTAAGTGAGCCAGTTCAATCCACCGAAACGGTTAAAGCGGATAAGCCTCAATCGGTGACGACATGGGCATTTATTAATAAAAATGCCACCAATAGGAAGCCACAAGCCACTATTCGTCAGTTTCCCAAGTTCGTCCGATCTGTGTCTATCGGGAAAGGTATCAATGAAGATAATCAAACCCTTGGTGGGCCGGTTGTTTTAAGTGGTATCATTTATACTTTGGACAGCCGCTTTACCTTACAAGCGACAGAGTTAAAAACAGGTAAAATTTTATGGCGACAATCATTGGCCAATATAACAGGAACAACCGCTAAAAGTATCGGGTTGGCCATCTACCATCAGAAATTATATGCTGTAGCTGGGAACGGTTTGATTGTTGCCCTAAATTTATCCGGAAAACAAATTTGGAAGCGAGAACTAAATATCCCATTAAGATCTAACCCGATCTTGGACAGCAATCGCCTATTTGTGTCCTCTATTCACAATCAATTATTTGTCCTGAATGCCGATAACGGACAAGAGCTGTGGCACTATACCGGTGAACGGTCCATTACAAATTTCTTTGGTATGGGGGAACCGGCCGTGCGGGGGAATATCACCGTAATGCCAACAACTGACGGCCGCGTAAATGCCTTTGATACAACAACGGGTATGACCCTATGGTCACAGGATATGTGGACAAAAAAAACATATAACCCCATACTGGATATTCCCCATGTGACGGCCGCACCGGTTATTGATACGGATACGGTTTATTTGGTGGGAAATGCCGGCAAAACGGGGGCATTTCATTTAACAACAGGTATGCCAATTTTTACAACCGGGATCGGGGGGCGGGAAACACCAGCAATTGGGGGAAATGCCCTATATATTGTGACGAATCAAAAAGAATTGGTGGCCTTAGACAAAAAAGAGGGGCGCTTATTTTGGAAAACGACTTTAAATGCCTCCGATG
>JAXFZX010000075.1:0-3731 GCA_034184445.1 Pseudomonadota bacterium
AGTATAGCGGTTCACCCGTGGCACCGGATTCTTTTGTTCGATCCAAAACGGTAATGAATTTTGTCGTTGCCGGCAGGGCTTTTAAGAAAGCTTCTTTCGGGAACGGACGATACAAATGAACGGCCAAGACACCGTATTTTCCGCCTTTGGCATTTAGGGCTTTAACGGTTTCGGTTAAGACTTCTACACCGGATCCCATAGCCACAACCACATGCTCCGCATCGGCGGCACCTGTGTAATCCACCACATGATAACTGCGCCCGACGATTTTTTCAAACTTACGCATACATTCTTCAACAATACCCGGCACCGCATCATAGTATTTGTTGGCGGCTTCCTTGGTCTGGAAGAAAATATCCGGATTTTGCGCCGTTCCGCGAATAGAGGGATTTTCGGGTTTTAAAGCATGCTTGGCAATAAAGTCTGTCGGGATCCCATCCATCAGGGCGATTAAATCTTCATCACTCATTAAGTTAATTTTATTGATTTCGTGACTGGTTCTAAAACCGTCAAAGAAATGCATAAACGGAATGCGGCTGAGGAATGTTGACATTTGTGCAATCGCGGCCATGTCATGCGCTTCTTGGACCGAGTTGCTGGCCAGCATTGCAAAGCCCGTTTGACGACAAGCCATCACATCCGAATGGTCGCCGAAGATGGATAAAGCATGTCCTGCAATGGTTCGTGCTGCCACATGCATCACAAATGGTGTTAATTCTCCTGCAATCTTATACAGGTTCGGGATCATCAAAAGCAGCCCTTGTGAAGCCGTATAGGTTGTGGTAATGGAACCTGCCTGCAACGCACCGTGCACGGCACCGATAGCTCCGGCTTCGGATTGCATTTCCAAAACTTCCGGCACTTTTCCCCAAATGTTTTTAACGCCCTGTGCAGCCCATTGATCGGACCATTCCCCCATCGGAGATGAAGGCGTAATCGGGTAAATAATTGAAACTTCGTTTAATTTATGGGCAACCAAAGCGGCTGCTTCGTTGCCGTCCAACATTTTTGTTTTTGCCATCTATATTTCCTTTCGTTGTAATTAAAAATAGATGGCGATTTTATACTCTTTTTTTTTGAAAATGTCCAGTAAAAAAGAGATTATTTTTTGGATTACTCTATCACCAATCCCTGCCAATCGGTGTGGGTGGCATTCGACACGCGTTTAATTTGGACGGATTTTGCCCCTATCATATGTTCGGCAAAGCGTTCGGCCTGGCTTTGTGGCGTTTTTGTGTCCCGCCCGCCGACATAGTGGACTTGCGACACTTGGGCAAGCTTATCCGTTAAATCCGCAGGGTTCATTCCGTTTAAGGTGATGTTTTGTTCCCGCGCATAACTTTGCGTATCCAAAATACCGCCTACCGTCACAACTTGCCTGACAGGAATTTTTGTGGCAACTAAAAGAGCCATGGTTCCCCCGCCGTCATAGCCGATTAGATCAATGGCTGGTGATTCATACTTATGCGCCAGATATACGATCAGGCTTTTCATTTCATCCACAATTTCTTCATTGAACCTTTCTTCCTGCCACAGAGCGGGATTTTTGCATTCCACACAATCCACATATTGACAGGGACGCGAGATATAGATAACCCCTTGATTTAAATCATTTTGTGCCAACTCAAATCCGATAGCTCTTTTTGGGGTTGGGTTTCCGTCTCCTTCAATATAAATTCTTAAAGGCTCACCCTTTTGAATATCTTTTTCCCAAACCGCAAAAGAAAGGTATTTTGTATCCATAACTTTTTCGGTGAAAACGGGATTTTCGGGTCTAGTCGTACACCCTACAAGACAAACGCATAATAATAAAAACAGTCCTTTAATTTTCATTCTCTATTTCCATTAAGGTTAAGTTTTCTGTCCAAAGTAAAAAAGTCCTAACTACTTTATCCGAAAAAATTTGGGAAATCAAGCCCCGATAAGCCCTTAACTGATTTTGATACATTTTAGGAACTTCTGCATTTGTTTTCGGTACATGACGATTCGTTTTAAAATCAACAATCCAAACCTCCTTTTCCCGAACGATTAGGCGGTCAATTTGCCCTGATATAGCCTGATTTTGCCAAACACCGACAACGGGGACTTCGGCCACAGATCCTTTACCAAACAGAGGAGCAAATTTTTCCGAATGCAACAGAGCCTCTAAATTATCGGGAATATCTATATCGGTGGGTTTTAATCGTTGAATGGCAATAGCCCATTTATCCGGTGGTATTTCGGGTAAGTACTGCAACAAACGATGAATGAATGAACCCCGTGCCATAGCCATAGCCTGCTCCGAAGATAGTGCTGAATCAGGTGTAGGCTCCTGATCGGTTGAGTGCGATGGATTTAGAGGCTTTTGGGGTGTCGTTTCGGTTTGAGCTGGCCGATAGGCCCAATCTGGCAAAGCCGCTAAGGTTGGGGTAATCTCGGAATCGGTTGGTGTGACGGCTTCTGTTTGTTCTGAAGAAATTCTGATAATACCGTCTGCATCGGGGGTATATTGTTTAAGTGATCCGCATATCAAGTCATACCAATTGTCGTCTGAGGGTTTTTTGGCACCATCATATCCGCAAATATAGAGTCTATCGCGTGCCCGTGTTAACGCCACATATAACAACCGATGATTTTCATCGGCATTTTTTGCTTTATTCATATCTAAGATTTCATCGGTTTTTAAACTGCTTAATTCCTGATTAGGTACCCATAAAGGGATCCCATTTATCCAAACAAAAGACGAACGATTGGGTTTGATGTACCGCGTTTGTGGTAAAAAGACGATATTACCTTGTAATCCTTTTGACCCATGAACGGTCATAATTCGGACGGCATTTTGTGAAGATTCCATATCGCGTTTAATTTCAATATCCTGAGCATTCATTAATCGGACAATGTTTTCCAATGCAGGGATATGTGTTTGCTCAAAAGAAAGCACCAGATTTAAAAATTCATTGATGGCTTCATTGGCTTCGCCCCCCAATCGGGCAATAAGGGCTTTTTTGCCACCACAGGGGCCTAAAATATAATCAAAAAATTCATAGGGAGGACATTTATCCGCATGATTAAGCCAATCTGTTAAAATAAGGGCGATTTTGGGGAAGACCTCTTGAACTGAGGACCACAACGACTTTCCCTCCCGATGATAGGCCACTTGAAATAATTCGTCTTCTGTCATTTTAATTAAAGGACTTTTCAAAAGGCACGCCAAATTAAGGTCATCTTCGGGCAATAAAGCAAATTTAGCCGCTGCAATTAGGTCTTGAACGGCAATATGACTGCTTAAATTTAATCGATCAATGCCGGCAACGGGAATGTTTTTTTCCTTTAATGCCCGCACAAGATCCGTCACAAATTGGTTGCGCCGTTGCACAAGAATTAAGAAATCTCCGGCCACAATGGGACGATTTTGCGATTTTAAAATTTCTTTTTCTTGAAGCATTTGACTTATTTTATCGGCGATTTTATCGGCCAATCTTGTCAGGGATGATTGTCCCTGTATGCGTTCAACTGGCGGTTTCCATGGTGGTAGTGCATCTGTGGCTTTATGTTGTTCCAGTGGCCATATTTCAACTAATCCGGCTTCTTTTTCCCGATAGGAAATATGAAAGGCCTCTTCCCCAGGGGACAAAATTCCTTGACGTCCGGAGGGGTTTTTTAATACATTGTTGACAACATCTAAAATCGGTTTTGTTGATCGGAAAGACAGATTAAATGGTATGGTTTCAAAATAATTTTCCGATTCTTTG